>WFQD01000315.1 GCA_015487265.1 Sulfurimonas sp.
AGTAAATCCTAATGCATCAGCTATAGTATTGGTTGTATTTGGCATAATAGGGTGCAACATTATAGAAGCACGAGCTAAGATATTTGACACCAATGCGACAGTTGCAAGGGCTTCATCTTTTCTCTCTTCTTTCATTTTCACCCAAGGTGCATGCTCTTCAATCGCTTTGTTCCCAATGGCAAAAAGTTTCCATAACTCATCTAAATATCTATGTGTTTGCATCTCTTGCATGAAGTTATCTAAAGAGTCTAAAACAGTGTTCATTGCATCGAGTTCTTTTGCATGATATTTTTGCACATCACAACTATCAATTTCAAAAGCAGAATATTTTCCACTCATCCCTATGATTCTGTTTAAAAGGTTTCCAAGGTCATTACTTAGTTCAGAGTTAATTCTATCTATGAAAGCACGTTGAGAAAAATCGCCATCTTGTCCAAAAGGAACTTCTTTGAGCATAAAGTAACGTAGGTTTTCTACACCATAAGCATCGGCAACCTCTTTTGGAGAGATAACATTGCCTTTTGATTTACTCATTTTTTCACCATCGCGTGTCCACCACCCATGCACACCAAGATGTTTTGGGAGTAGTAAATCAAGACTCATCAAAAATGCAGGCCAGTAGATAGCATGAAAACGCAGGATATCTTTTCCAACGATTTGCGAAGTAGCAGGCCAAAAATCCATATTTTTCTCATCTTTTCCGTAGCCTAGTGCTGTTACATAGTTTAAAAGGGCATCTAACCAAACATACATCACATGTTTGTCATCATTCAGACTTTTTGGCATTTTCACACCCCAAGAAAAAGAAGTTCTTGTGACAGAGAGGTCACGAAGCCCTCCTGCAACAAAGTTTTTCACTTCATTGACACGTGAACGCGGTAAGATAAAATCAGGATTTTCATCATAAAATTTTAGTAACTTTTCTTCATAATTAGAGAGTCTAAAAAAGTAACTCTCCTCTTTTACAACTCTAGTGGTACGTCCACAATCAGGACAAAACTCACCATCAACGAGTTGCGTTTCAGGGAAAAAAGTCTCACAAGAAACGCAGTAATGTCCCTCATAAAAATCTTTATAGATATCGCCTTTTGCATACATGGTTTCAAATGCTTTTTGCACACCTATTTTATGGTCATCATCAGTTGTTCTGATAAATCTATCATAACTAATCTCAAATTCATCCCAAAGATTTTTAAATGTTGCACTTATCTCATCTGCAAATTCTTGAGTTGGTTTTTTAAACTTTTGTGCTGATTCTTCTATTTTCTGGCCATGTTCATCTGTACCTGTTAAAAAGAAAGTTTTATTGCCTTTGAGTCGCTCGTATCGTGCGATTGAATCAGCGATAAAAGTTGTATAGGCATGCCCAATGTGTGCCTCACCATTGACATAGTAGATAGGTGTTGTTATATATTTGCTCAATGTTTTTCCTCTAAAATAATGTTGTTAAAATTCAAATCCGCCAGTATCGCCTTTGGACATACTGTTATAAACGGCTTTTACATAGTCGTGTCGTAAATCACACACAAAGTAGTTGTCACAATGACTACAACTTTGGTGGTTTTTCTCTTTTTGACACATTTGCAATTTTTCTAGCATTTCATCTAAATAAATTTCAAATTTATCGCGGGGTGCTTCAGCTGTTTTTTGCATAAACTTCTTTTACTCTTGCTATTTCATACGCAGAACCAAAAAAGCAAATCGCAGTATCGTGAGTATGTGCATGCCCAAGAGTCATTAAGTCATTCACACCATCAATTGCACCACCACCCGATTTTTCATAAATGAAAGCAAAAGGGAAAACTTCAAAAAGACGGCGGAGTTTTCCTTCTGGTTTGTCACTTGTTCCAGGGTAAGAAAAAAGACCACCGCCTTTGAGTAAGATCTGGTGTAAATCAGGCACCATTCCTCCTGAATAACGCAGACGATAGCCCTCTTTAAAGAAACCATCAATCATCTCTTTATGGTAGGGTGCCCAGTTTTGTTGTGTTCCACCTGGAGCCATCAACTTACCCTTTTCAGTGAGTCTTATCTCTTTTACAAACTCAAATTCACCTGCTTGTAGAAGGTAAAGTTTTGTTTTGTTTTCAGCAAAGACCATCTCTACACGTGGACCATAGACAACATAGCAAGCCGCCACCATATGTTTTGTGCCAAAGGCATGTTTGTAAATACCAAAAATAGAACCAACACTTAAATTAACATCCACTAAAGAAGATCCATCAAGAGGATCATAGGCGATGAAGTATTCACCATCTTCATGAAGCATCTCTTCGTGCTCTTTTTCTTCACTCGCGATGGTATGAATAGAAGCAACCTGTGAGAACTCTTCCTCAATAATCATATCACATTTTATATCTAATTCTAGCTGCGTTTCCCCAGAACTATTTTCTTGTTGTGAATACCCTATATCTTTTACATCTATAGCATCTTTAATACGTATGGCACTTTTTTGAATTGCATCAAATATATCTCTCATCTCTTACACTTCCTTTGCATTTTTTAATATCCAATCAATCACTTCATTGGGCTTATTTAAGTTTAAAATCTCAACATTTTGTGGCACATTGTAATTTTTCAATTGTATTGTTTCATCAACAGCCAAAGCATTCATAAATGGAAAATAATCCTCATCTAGTTCATTTCTAAAAATACTAATACGCGGAAGAGGGAGATTTTTCAACCCCTCTACAAGTAAAATATCAAAAGAATCAAAAAGACGAATCATCTCTTCTAAGTCTTTATTGCGTTTTGAAAAGTATGTTGTACGATTTGGCGAAGTAACAATCACTTCTGCTCCCGTATCGCTAAATTTGTAACTATCTTTTCCAACGACATCAAATCGTGCTTTATCACCCGGATCA
Organism: Sulfurimonas sp.; assembly: GCA_015487265.1. Taxonomy (GTDB): domain Bacteria; phylum Campylobacterota; class Campylobacteria; order Campylobacterales; family Sulfurimonadaceae; genus Sulfurimonas. The sequence continues at coordinate 2,865 of WFQD01000315.1, forward strand.
TGCTTAATAATGGCAACTTCTTTTTTATACTCATTAATAAGTTTTCGTGCAACTTTGAGTATTAATGTCGTTTTTCCGCTATTGGATGGACCAGTAAACGCAACTGCTAATCTTTTTTTCATATTGGATTATACAAAATTAGAGATTAATAAGATATAATTCTTCCATTATTATAGGGGTGAAAATGAAAACTTTATGGCTAGCAGTGACTTTTGTAGTGCTTTTTTCAGCTTGTGCAGATAAAAATGCATTTGAAAAATTTCAAATGAGTGCAGTTGAAGAACGAGGGGCTGATTCTATCTTTAATTCAAAAATAAAAGATGGTAAAAATGTCAATGGAATTGTCTCTGTTGTTTATCTTAATCGGGTTTACCCAATAAAATTTCCAAATGATGAAGTATTTTATGTAAACTTTTACCTCAAAGACAAAACGCAGCCTTTCTTTTTTATGCTTAATAATCAAAAAAGTATTGATGCACAAGAATTACAAGTCAATAATCCTTATGCTTTTTTAACACCTCTACAAACAAAATGGAGTAAATACTATCTTGTTAAATTTAAAAAACAAAAAGATATACTCAAATTTTCTTTCCATAACGGCTCGTTTTCGTCGGATCCTTTAGTGTTTGAAAAAGATGAATAATAGAAACATCTTCACCTAATATTTTTTTATACATCACATAATTTGCCAAAACTTTTTTGCCATACTCTCGGCTTTGAGTATTTCGCATGAGTTCCATACTTAAGTAGGGCTCGTAACGCTTTTTTGAAAATGCCCCTGTTTTGAGATGCTTTCTTAAAAATCCTAAACCACCATTATAAGCATAGGCTAAAAAAAGAGGATGGTAGAGTGATTTTTTCATCCACTCTATATGTTTTATTGCGTATTTTAAATTTGTTTTTGGTTGGAACATATCATTATAACTGGTCTGCAGTTGCATCTGTTTACTAAGTGCATCTGTCAAAAAAGGCATAATCTGCATTAATCCAAGGGCAAAAGAGGAGGAGAGGGCACAGGGAATAAACTGACTCTCTTGACGCATAATTGCATAAATAAGAGCCTTCTCATCGACAGAAATATCTTTTAAATATTGTTCATAAGGCATAATAAATGCATGTACTTTAAAAGATTTAGATTTTTCTACTATATATGCTTGCACCGGTAATAAGCACTCTGCTTGATACTCTGAGGCAAGATTTTGGAGCTTTTCTTTAGGTGTTTTTTTGATTTTTAAACGTAATTTTTCCCACTCAAATGGATTTTGCAAATCAATACTGCTTTGAATTTTTTTTACAGGTAAGTGTGTAAAATAATTTGTTATTTTTTGATGCTTTTTTTCATGAGCAAAAAGTGTATAAATATTTATGTCTGTACTTTTGAGTAAAATATCAAGTTCTTTTTGGTTTTTCGTAATGAGATAAATCCAAAAATGCACTTTATCTAAGTCTTGTTTGCGTGTATATTTTTTTAAAGCCATTTCCAAGTGCTTGAGTGCTGATTTTTTATGTTTATGTTGCAGGTTAAACAATGCAAGCTGAAAATTATCATCACCATTAAGCTTTGGAGAGTCTAACAATAAAAGCGATTGTTGGAGTTTATCAAGCTTTTTGTTGTGCATAACCATTTTAATAAAATAATGAATTTTGCGAGATGATGCTAAAGAGTTTATCAATTTTTTATCAAGCTGAATATTAAGGTTTTTACGGCGATGCGAAGCTGTTGTATTAATAAACATTTTTAAAACAATATCTGCCGGATAATTTTTATAAGCACTTGCTAAATAAGGCTCATTTTGGATTTTCAAAAGCTTTAAAAAACTTTTTGATTGTACTTTTTTTGCTAATTTTTTTCGTTGTGCAGGTGTCATTGCTAATGTTTTATAGGGACTCAAAGCAAGTTTAAAGCATTTTTTATCTTGAATGGCAAAAAGATTTCTCTCTTTACGACATCTATTTTTATAAGCAATAGCAGGGTCTTTGAATCTTTTAGCATACAGTCTTTTGAGTTTTCGATTATGTTTTGTTGATTGTGCATAGGCTTTTTTTGCCTCTGTATCACTAACATTTTGTTTGAGATATTGCCAAATCATAAAATCTTTGGCACGAGAAGTCGGTTTAGAAGATAACTCTTCTAAAGTAATTTTTGCATCAAGTGATGCAAAAAGAAAGAAAAGAAAAAAAAAGTGTCTCATCATTCCTACACAGAACTCGCTAAAACACTCAAAATATACTGCACAATAACAATCACAACTTGTAAGCCAATAATTAACACAAGGGGTGCAATATCGAGCCCATTAAAATCTGTTCTCATAAAACGACGCACAAATATATAAGCAGGTTGTGTTATACGGTGTAAAAATTGTACAATTGGATTATATGGGTCTGGATTAACAAAACTTAAAAGTGCTGCAATAATTAAAACCCAAATGTAGATGTTAATAAGTCCTGTAAAAATGCCTCCAAGCTGTAAAATAGCTATGCCTAAATTACTCATTTTATAATCTCTCCTAAATAATTTTTTATATATTTGTAAATCTCTGCTAAAGCAGGGCCTTCTTCTTGGTTTGTTAAGACAACACGAAGAGCTTTTTCAAAATCTTCATGCACGCCAGACTCTTGTTTCAAAAAACTTTGAAAATCATCATACTTTTCAAAGTATGGTGCACTACTTATAGTTTTTGTAAGTGCAGCTACTTGTTTTTTAAGACTCTTAGGCACATTGCGTTGTGCAAAAATTGGAGATATCATAGCTTTAAGCTCTTTGGTAGTGTATAAATTATCTAAATACAAACGAGCAAGCTCACCTATTTCAGCATCTGCAAAACCAACATATCGGGAAAGTTCCTTCGCATCAAGATTTTTTAAATGCTCTTGATTTTTCTTTTTCAAAGCTTGCAAATCAAAATGAAAAGAGGAATTTTCTTTTGATATTAAATAATCTAAAATCGACTCTGGAAGTAATCCATCTTCAAGTAAAGATTTTACACCTGGATTATCGCCTGTCATTGAGGGAATATAAAAATACTCTATTGTTTTATCATAAGCCAGTGAATTACGAATATGTGCTTGTTTAATACTCTGCATTTTAGAACTTTCGTCACAAATAATCATGCTAATATCACTGAGCATATCATCCACAGCACAAGCGAAATCATAAGTTGGTGTTTTATCTTGATGCATAATTTCAAAGCTGTCCGTTATGCCATTCTCGGGTGCATTAATTCTCACTCTAAAAGGATTTTCGTTATCTATTACAAGCTCAGCAGGAAGATTACGACAAGCATCATCATACTTTTCTTTGCCTTCAAGCCATGCATCTGAACAAAAACAAGAAAAAGCCTTTTTTTCATGTAAAAGTTGTAAAGCCATTGCTGTATGAAACCGAACATTTTGACTTTGATGAATCACTTGAGTATACTCTATACCAAACAATGCCAAAGTATCAAGAATTTCTTGATCTTTTCCTTCTATAACATTTTCTGTATCTAAATCTTCAATGCGAACAATAAAATTTTCACCCTTTTCTTGTGCTTTTTTGTAATTCAAGATTGCTATGTGTAAATCACTTATAGTCATATCACTCTTTGGACTTATTGCAAATCTTATCATGCTAGATCCTCTAAATTATTGAGTTTTTTATTGACAAGTTCATTCACTATTTTTGGATTTGCTTTTCCATTTGTTGCTTTGAGTACTTGCCCAACGAAGAAACCTAAAAGCTTTTTATTCCCTGCTTGAAATTTTTTTACATTTTCTGGGTTTTGCACAATAACTTCATCTACAATAGGGAGAATTTGAGTAGGGTCACTAATTTGCACGAGTCCTTTTTCCTCAACAATCTGTTTTGGATTTTTTCCAGATTTTACAATCTCTTCAAAAACTTGTTTTGCAATTTTGTTGGAAATAAGTGCATCATCTACCATCTTCACAAGCTCAGCTATCTGTTTTGGTGTAAATTTGAGTGTTTTCTCTTGTGACTGCTTCATTTCTCGTGCTACTTCATTACTCACAATATTTGCAAGGTTTATAGGAGAGTTCAATACTGAAAGTGCTTTTTCATAAAAAGAGGAAAGCTCTGCATCACGTGCAAGTGTATTTGCTACTTCACTGTTGAGACCAAGATTTTTTGTATAGTTCTCAAAAAGAGTCTCTTGCTCCTTCGTCATAGGAGTCACTTCACCATCTATTTGTACTTTTTTTTCTTTTGGTTTTGTGACTACTTTTGTCGTTTTTTTTGACCAAGAGTCTTTGAGTCCTACTATTTTATTATATACAGGATTCTTCTCTGTATAATCAAGCGGGTCAGCATAAAAATAGCCTTGTCTCTCAAATTGGAAGCGCTCATTTTGTTTTTCTTCCACAACAGCAGGCTCCATAAGGGCATTGTGTATCACCTTTAAAGAATCAGGATTTAAATCTTCTACACCCTCAGGGATTTCTGAAGAAAAAAGTCTATCATAAAGTCGTACTTCAACGACTTTTGCTTCCGCAGCACTTACCCAATGAATAGCACTTTTGACTTTAATCCCACTTGTATCAGCACCACTTTTAGACTCTGGAAAATACTCTGCTTTTATCTCTATAACTTGACCAGCAGCATCTTTAATAATCTCTTTACATGCAATAATATAACCATGCTTGAGTCTTACAGGTTGTTCAGGTGTCAAACGAAAATAAGCTTTTGGTGGGTGCTCCTCAAAATCTTCTCGTTCTATATAAATTTCACGAGAAAAAGGCAGTTTTCTTGAGCCTTCTTTCGGCACATCTTCAGGATAATAGGAAGCATCTAAGAGCTCATTGCCTTCATAATTTTCTATCGTTACTTTTAAAGGATTTAAAACACACATCACCCGTGGGACTTTTGGATTGAGATTATCTCGTATACAAAATTCAAGTTGTGAAACATCTACCATAGAGTTTGCCTTTGCTATTCCAACTTGATCACAAAACGCAATAATTGCTTCTGGTGTATACCCCCTTCTTCTATACCCTGCAATGGTTGGCATACGAGGATCATCCCACCCATTTACATTTTTATTTTCTACTAACTCTAAGAGTTTTCGTTTACTCATGACTGTATAGTTAATATTGAGCCGTGCAAATTCATGTTGGTAAGGGCGCGGTGGTTGTAATGCTAATGTATCAAGAACCCAATCATATATAGCACGATTATTTTCAAATTCTAGAGTACATATAGAGTGTGAAACACCTTCAATATAATCTGATAAACAGTGTGCAAAATCATACATAGGGTAAATATGCCACTCATCACCTGTTCTAAAATGTGCAACATTACGAATACGATACATGAGAGGGTCTCGCATCTTCATATTTGCAGCAGACATATCTATTTTTGCTCGCAATACATGCTCACCTTCTTGAAATTCTCCCTTTTTCATTCTCTCAAAAAGGTCTAAATTCTCTTCAATACTTCTGTTTGCATATTGACTGCGTTTTCCTGCTTGTGTAACAGTTCCCCTATATTCTCGCATTGTTTCTTCATCTAAGCTATCAACATAGGCTTTCCCCATTTTGATAAGCTCAATAGCATATGCATAAATTTGAGAAAAATAATCAGAAGTAAAACGAACATTCCCCTCCCATTCATACCCAAGCCATTCTACAGCATCTTTGAGTGCTTCAACATATTTGGTGTCTTCTTTTGTTGGATTAGTATCATCCATTCTTAAATTACAATGCCCATTATAATCGCGAGCGATACCAAAATTTATAAAAATAGACTTCGCATGTCCTATATGTGGAAACCCATTAGGTTCCGGAGGAAACCTTGTAATAATCTTTTTATTTTTTCCTGATTGTAAATCTTTTTCAACGATAGTTTGTAGAAAATTTTTGCTTTCTCTCATTCTTTTTTATGCCTTGTGCTTATATAGGGTATATTTTATCAAAATAGAGCTTATAGAGAGAAGAGGGGAGTGTGAAATAGAGTAAAAGACAAAGGAAAATAGATAAAAAATTGAGTTAATAAAAAATTATAAAAGTGATTTTTGGGGAATATATTAAAAAGTGGTGACCCCGAGGAGAATTGAACTCCTGTAACATGGATGAAAACCATGGATCCTAACCGCTAGACGACGGGGCCACTTGTTTGTTGAGCCGAAATTATAGAGGCTTTATCCTTAAAAAAGAATAAAACCTAAAGAATTTTTTACCTATGCTTCGTAGAATTTACGTAAAGCTCGAATGATTAATGCATTTTTTGAAATACTTTCAGCTTTAGCACTTTCATTAACAGCTTCATATATATCTAAAGGTAATGAAATGGAAAATGTTTTTGTTTCAACTTTTTTCTTTTTAGCAATAATACCGACAAGACTATTTAACACTTCAATGATTTTTTTTGTATCTATTGGTTTTTGAATAAAACTATTGACACCAATTTCTATCGATTGTGATATTTTTTCAATATCATTGCTCGCAGAGATGACAATAATAATCTGATTTGGATTAATCGCACGAATCTGACGAGAAAGTTCAATACCATCCATACCATCCATAATAATATCAACAAATACTACATCTGGAGCACTTTTTCTATACAGCGCAAGTGCATCCTCTCCATTGAAAGATGATTGTACATCTGCAAAGAAATTCTTAAATGTAGAACTTAAAAGTTCATTAGCAACTTTTTCATCTTCTACAACTAATGCTGAAAGCTTTTTGGTTTGTTCTGTCAATTTGACAAGATCTATATTATTCATATGACTATTCCATGTTATTTAATATTTTAACATTATATCATAATATAAGTAAATCATTAAATAACATAAATATTATTTCACAGACTTAAAACCATTTAACCATTCTTTATTATCCTCGACTATAGTCTCTTTTTTGTCAAGTAACAACCCTATAATACTAATAAGAGTCTCTTTATCCATAAATTCTAGCATGTTTACATTGATTACAGAGTCTTTAAGGTCTCCGTAGGTATTGAGGAGATTTTGTATATCTTTAATAAGTTTCTCTTTTTCGTGCAC
>WFQD01000316.1 GCA_015487265.1 Sulfurimonas sp.
CTCTACAGACATCCCTTTATTTTCAAAACTATCAAATATTTTACTATATAAGTAGCTTTGCAAATCATGCTCCGTTAAAAAATCAAATGGATTTTTCTGATATTTTTTGATAAATCTTTTTAATTCTTCTCGAACTATATCATAATACTCTTCTGTCAAACTCATAACGATTTTCTCCTTATCTATAGATTTTTTAGCACACTCCAAGCAAACATTATACTTACACAACACTTCGCATCACCTTATTTCACATAAAATTCCTGCTTTTATATTTACTATGGGCTATTCTTCTTATCTTCTCCATCAAAACAGCCGTACGGTTATATGAAATTATCTATCGTTCGCGTTTATTACAAAAAAGCGATAGAACGATTGTTGTATTTTTGCACAAACTTCCTGGCTTTTTCAAGTTCTTGTTTATTTGTTTTTATGTATTTTTTCCTTATTTGTGAAGATAAGATTTATTGAACTGTTGAGTTCTTTTGTATAACAACATACTATGTATACGCTTCTAATTGTTTTTAATGATTACATCCATTTTTTTCGAAATCTCTTCTTTAAACTTTACATCACTAATATTTGGCAAGACTATAGATAAAATAGAATGTATATCCACACCTTTATCTTCATACCACTCAATTTCACTTTTTATATCTTTTGTGTTAAATAGATCCTGAATTATCTCTTTTAAAATTTCATCTTGTGTGAGTTGATTTCCTCTAAAGCGTTCAAAACCACATTGTTGAGTTTTATAAACTAGGAACAATTTTGAAACCAATAGTCTATTTTGCAGGTTTTCATATCTTTCATCGTCCATTTTTTCATCTAATTTTTTCAATAAGCCATATGGAATCGCCATACATTTCTCTTCTTGCAGTAATTTTTCCAACATAAATTCATTATCAGCTTTGTAAACATCTTTTTCGCAGTACTCACAAAACCTTTTGTCTTGAGAATTAAAATTTATCTCTAAATCTTCCCACTGCATCGGGCATATGGTAGGACTCACTTCGCAATCAATAAAATGGGTGTAATCATTCACAGGGGCGACTTTCAAATCTTCACACGAACTTATCCCCCCTAAAATTCGCCTTCTATTTTTACGACTCATTTTTTCTGCTCTTGTTATTCTGCGCTGTTCGAGCTCTTCTTGCGTATACAGTGCATTCAACAGTTCTTTTACTTTATTGTTCATGTCAGGTCTCCTCCTATATTTTTGAAAATCATACAAATTTAAAAATAATAAATCCACAGAGCAAATTACAAAAACTTTTTTAGACAAATTCCTCTATTAAATCCGACTCATTGTATTTGATCATATCTGCTTTGAAATAGGTTATGGTTTTGATTGTTATCCCACTTGCACCCGTTTTATAAGGTCTCGGCTTTGCATACCAAGTTCATAGGCAACCTCTTCAATGCTTATCTTTTCCATGCTATTCCTCCATTATTTTTTCTTGATGATGTGCGTTACTACCCGCTTATAAATATCCCTCGATACACAACGAAGCGTATCTCTAACACCAAGTCCATCGACAACCAATGAGGGTTCGCCATATCGCTAAAAGAGAGTCCAAGTTTGGCTATGGGCGGATATGCTCTCCAAAACCCTTTATTGCCTCGAAAGTCAGGTAAGCCACTGTCAACCCCCATGCCGGCACCTGCCGTTATTAAAACGGCTTCGGCTTCTTCAATGAATGTTTTTATTTTTTGCATATCTGTCATTTAGTAATTCCTTTAGTGCTCTTCCAAATTTCTATTTTATTGTATTTTTCCACTTTACGAAGCCAAAAACCCCATAACATTACCATTTTTCTCTTTCTTTACCTCTATCTCCGCTTCAAGTCTTTGCAGCAGATTTTTAGCATCCTCGATAGGTCGGAATCTGTTCTGTCGTGTCACCGCCGCGAAATCACCGGGTGTGAGATATCGCAAGAGTTTGACTCTGTTTTCAAGTCCTCTATCCAGCTTTTTTATTCCCAACTCTTTGGCATAGGCTTGAAACATCTCCCAAGCCTGCTGCGGTTTGAGATAGGAGAACTCCAGCTTGAGATCGAATCTTCTTAGACTCGCTCTATCGAGATCGTCCATCAGGTTGGTTGTCGCTATAAATACTCCATCGAAATTTTCCATCTGCACAAGCATTTCGTTGACTTGAGTTACTTCCCAGGAGGCTTTTGCGCTTTTTCTGTCTTGTAAAAAGCTGTCCACTTCATCGAAAATCAGTACCGCTTTCTCC
>WFQD01000317.1 GCA_015487265.1 Sulfurimonas sp.
AATGGATAGAAGTTTATTATAACCGCCAAAGAATGCATAGTTCAAATAATAATTTGTCACCTGTCGAGTTTGAAGAAAAAATGATGTTACAGGTTGAAACAGCAGCTTAGAATGTTTATGGATTAGTATGATATAGGGTTGACACATCAGTTACAGGTTGAAACAGCAGCTTAGAATGTTTATGGATTAGTATGATATAGGGTTGACACATCAGCTGTTTGTCCTCTTGAAGAATGGATTGACGATGCAATTATGCAAAAAATTGCAAATGAAAACAATCTAAGTGAGACAGCATTTTTTGTTAAAGAAGATGATAAATATCATATAAGATGGTTTACACCAACTTCGGAAGTTGATATGTGTGGACATGCTACATTGGCAAGTGCTTATGTACTTTTTGAAATATTAGATTACACAAAAAAAGAGATTCTATTTAATTCTAAAAGTGGTCTATTAAAGGTAGTTAAAAATAAAGATAAGTACCAAATGGATTTTCCAACTACAAAAATAGAAAAATGCGATATTCCAGACACTTTAATCAATGCTTTTAACGTTAAACCTATCGAGTGCTATAAGTCAATGGACTATATTTTGGTGTTTGAAAGTGAAGAAGACATCATGACTGCTACCCCAAACTTAGAACTCTTAAAAAAGATTGAGACTAGAGGTGTTATAATAACAGCTAAGAGCCAAAAATATGACTTTGTCAATAGAATGTTTGCCCCAAAATATGGAATAGATGAAGACCCTGTGACAGGTTCTGCCTTTACTCAATTAATACCTTATTGGCATGAAAAATTAAACAAAAATACATTTAGAGCAAAACAAGTTTCACAAAGAGGTGGAAAGGTGTTTTGTACCTTAGAAAATGATAGAGTAAAAATATCAGGCTATGGTGTTAAGTATTTAGAAGCTGTATTAGAGATATAAAAGCATAACAAAACAGAGTATCCAATAAATTGCCTAGCGGCAATTTATCGGCTATCTTCAGTCGTTATACTCACAAAAGGATAAATAAATGCATGAAGAAGAATTAGAAATTCTAAAAGAACATTCACTTGTTCAAACTAAAACTGAATGGAAACAAAAAAGAGGTCAAGATACTGACACATATTGGTATGATGAAATAAATTCGGAAGGTAAAGTTATAGCAAAATACATTTTGAAAGACAGTACAAGTATGCACCCACCATTTGGGAATAATATTACATTTGAAAAAGAAGTACTATAAAAGTACATAATATTTTGATGATTTAAGGGTTCGCCTAAAAGCGTTCTAGGGTCACCATCACCATTTGTGTTAGAAGAGAATTTTGTACCTGAAGTGGTAGAGCCAACTATATATAAAAGAAGGGAGAAGGATATGGTTATATACAAGAGTAAAAACAGTACATCAACAACAATGTGTAGATTCAGTCCTTGGACTGGATTCAAATTTTTGGTAACTGCTAGTTTACTAACAGTTAATTTAAACATCTCTAATAACATAGAGGTGTACCCTTAAATTATTAAGTCAAAAAAAGTATAACAAATCGTAGCAACAAAAATATGTTACCACTGCCGATTTTTAGCTTCGTAAACTTCAGAAATTTAGATACCATTGTAGAACTTAAAAGACTACAAAGACGGGTAACATATTTTTGTACTTAGCCGTTAGGTACACAAAGGAATATCAATGCTAACAATAAATTTTCCATATTCTTCTAATGAAGTTGACATATTTGATTTTTGCTCACAAGTGCATGCTTGTCCTGCCGAAGAAGAGTTGACAGTAAACTTTTCTTCAATGGGAAGGATTGAGCCTTTCACAATGACATATGTTGCGAAAATAATTCGAGATTACCTTCGTAAACATTCTAAACAAATGTATTGTACAGGATTTGAAGATAAGGACTATGCTGCGAATATGGCATTTTTTAGAGCTTTCGGATTGAAGCACGGAAGAGAACCAAATTGTACCGAGGGAAATGATAGGTTTGTGCCATTTACAATTTTAAGAATACAAACAATTAAAGATGAAGCTTCCAAGGAATGGAAAGTAGAACAAGAAATCATTGAACGACGTGCAGAACATTTAGCACAAATTTTGTCACAACAAGAGTCCAGTGATCTAGTTGATGCATTGACATTTTCAATTCGTGAGATAATGAGAAATGTATTTGAACACAGTGAATCTAAAAGTATTGAATATTGTGCTCAATATTGGCCATCATATCATAAAGTAGAAATTGCCATACTTGACCATGGGATAGGTTTAAAAGAATCTTTAAATAATAATCCATTTATAGAAGTTGAGTGTGATTCTGATGCAATTCAACAAGCTCTAATGCCAGCTATATCAAGTAAAAGTTACAAAGGTGCATATATAGACAAAAATGACCCTTGGCAAAATTCAGGTTTTGGACTTTACATGATTAGTAGAATTTGTCGCCTTGGAGGTAGCTTTTTAATTTGTAGCGGAGACCATGGCATTAAATTGGATGAACAAAGTAAAGAACATATAGAACTAGGACATAAATGCGAAGGCACTTCCGTTCGTATAATATTAAATACTAGCAAGTTAAGCCAATTAAGCACAATGCTTTCATCTTTTCGTGATGAGGGATATGAAATTGCTAAAGAAATTAAAAATGTTGGTGTATATACTGCTTCAGCAGCATCTCAAATGCTGTCAAGAGACTTTACTAAAAGTACCTAACAAGTACGAGGAGACCAATAATTTTCCTAGCGGAAAATTATCGCCAACGACAACCGTTAGCACACAAAGGACAACTAATGAGTATCCGAGAAGCATCAAAAAAAGATGCAGAAAAAATCAATAACTTAGTAACTTCTTTATCTGATTACTTTTTAACAACAGGTCAGAAAGAATTACCA
>WFQD01000318.1 GCA_015487265.1 Sulfurimonas sp.
CAATTTTCTTCTGGCATTATTATCACCTCATTTTTTACTTATGAAAAGTATATCATATTTTTTGAAAGTAATCTTGTATTTATATTAGATTAATGTCAAATACAAAATATATATTACTGTTATAGCATTAAAAAAATAAATATATAAGATATATGTTGTTTTTGAATTATTTATAAATTAGTTTAAAAACTTTATGATATATTAATGTCATATATGACATAATAAACTTACAAAAAGGGTTAAAAACACGAAAAGGACAAGTTATGGCACAACATTTTTTATTATCTTCTATGGCAAGATCATTTAGTATCGCAAAAATTGCTCGTATGACTGAAAAACAAGCTGATACAATGTTTCGTAAAGTTCGTTGGTCAGCTACTAATGGTAAGCCTGTTTGTCCTAATTGTGGTTCACTCTCTCACTATAATTTATCTACTCGCAAAGTTTATAAATGCAAAGACTGTTCTAAACAATATTCAGTTACTTCTGGCACTCTCTTTGCAGCTCATAAACTACCTCTAAGAACGTATTTATTAGCTATTGCAATGTTTGTCAATGAAGTGAAAGGAATGAGTGCATTAAAGCTCTCTCGTGAGCTTGATATTCAGTATAAAACAGCTTTCGTATTACTACATAAATTTCGTGAAGCATTATTAGAAACTCGTGACGAAACACCCTTAAATGGTGTTTGTGAGATTGACGGTGCTTATGTAAACCACCATGTAAGACAAGAGAATAATATTAACGATAGAATTGATAGACGTTTAGCAGCTAATCAAAACCCTAATAAGCGTTGTATTGTTGTTGTGCGTCAAAGACATGACGGAACAACTGAATTTATCGGATCTTCAAGAACTCTTACTTATGTGCTTCATAATGAAAATCCGACTGATATAGCTACTGTTGCTAATGTAGCTATTGAAAGAGGTGCAGAAGTTCATGCGGACGAAGCTAATGCTTATGATAATTTACATGCTCACTATGATATGCAAAGAGTAAACCATTCTGTAGAGTATTTAAGTGAAGACGGAGCATGTTCTAATCAAGCTGAAAGCTACTTTGCAAGATTTAGAAGATTCCAACATGGACAAATTCACCGAATGGGACAGCTATATATTGCTAACTATGCCAATGAAATAGCTTATCGTGAAGACAACCGTAGAACGTCTAATGGTGCTATGTTTAGTGATATATTTGAAAAATGTATGGAGACTATACAGTCTAACGAATGGACGGGATATTGGCAAGGTAATCACCGTATATCGGAGAGATTGGGAGTAGCTGCTTAAGCTGCTATTTCCCAGTATTTATTATTTAGATTATCTGTATGAGTTTCACGAACTAATTTTGAGTCAACTTGTTTTTTAAGTGTGCTAGATAATGTTTTTTGTACATTGATTCTAAGATTATTATCTGTTGTATCCATATCTTTTAATTTTAAGATCTGAATTGTTATATCACTTGTGCTTAATGGCTTATCAGCATTACGAAGAGTGTCTAAAATGAGAGTGTGACTCTCTCCCTTCTTGAAATAATGTTTATTAGGGCTATATCTTTTCGTTTTAATAGCTTTTACATTATATTCTGGATCAAAAAGTGCGATAGAGGTATCAACACCTCTAATAAATTCTTCTAAATCTTTAATTCTCTGCTTGCAATACTTTAACTCACCTTGTAACTCTTCTTTTTTTGTGATTAACTGACTGACTACATGTTGCATAATATACACCTCTCTTTATTGGTTAAATTTAAGTTATATTATACTATGATTATCGGTTCTAAGCCCCTATTTTAGGGCTATATATTTGGTGAGTTTGCTACATAATACCGTATTTAACTGATAATTGCTTGAGTGTTTGACGATGCAAAAAATACTCTTCAAAGATGATTTTTTGGAGTTTTTCTGGTCTTCGTTTTGAACTAAAAGAGTCTTACAATCTTTCCAAAAATATCTTTTTACCCCTCTTCTTGAACCTCTATTTTGGATGCTTTTTGATGTGCAATATGGACATGTTTTAGAACTTTTTTACAGTCATTTCTAAAAAATCCTTTGTTTATTCCCAATATACCATAGTTTGAGAGGTGTTTTATGCACCCATTTTTTTAATTAACTCGTTTTTTTAATTAACTCTCTTTAGCAAATGGACACAGGTGTTTGCAGGAGATAAAGTGGTCACAACTGCCATTCTTGACAGACTATTACATCATTCTCATATTATCAACATACAAGGAGACAGCTAC
>WFQD01000319.1 GCA_015487265.1 Sulfurimonas sp.
AAGTAGATTAAGAATCTCTTTACTACTCATACCTTCCGTTATCGCAATAATATCGCCGTAATCGGTTTTTTCATTTCGTTCTTGATTTTCTTCTTTGCTTCTCGTATTTTCAAAAACTAAACGAATAATATTTTCACGTATATTGTCATCCGGTTTTGGAATTTTTATATAGCGAATTTTTTCATTATGATACCATTGTGGAAAATCTTCACACTTTTCACTAAGATAAATAATCTGACTGTAAAGTAAATTATTATCAATATCAACCGGTAATGTGTTAAAAGAATCATGAAAAAGATTAAATAAAAAGTCATTATATTCCGATTTAAAGGAAGAAAGATGATCAAAGTGAGATGCAAAATCAATAATTACCGCATGAATATGACTACTGTCTGTGAGAAGTTTTTTTATAAGAATATATGCAGCATCAAGTGATGTTATCTGCATACGCTCATATTCATCAAACAAAAAACCGTAGTTTCTAAAAATATTAGTTTCACCTTTTAAAATACTAAAACCGTCAATAGGATCAAACTTGATAATACTTTCATATCCTTTTTTTTGCAATATTTCAGACAAATATCCCGGTAATGCATATGCTGTAAAAGCATGTTTTTGATTTTTATACATCGGATAAAAATCGTATATATTCCCATATAAAATCACTTGCTGTTTTAGAGGAAGTGTTTCATAAAAACTTTGTGCCCATGCAGGCAGTTTATCTACAGCAATCATTCTCTACCTTATTTAACCTTTAGTAACTCTTCCGTAATCATCATCAAATCGTATGATATCATCTTCTTGAAGATATTCACCTACTTGCACTTCTACAATCTCCAGTTCTATCTTCCCTTTGTTTTCCAATCTATGAATACTTCCTATAGGAATATATGTTGATTCATTTGGACGAAGAAGAAATTCTTTTTCATCAATAGTCACTAAAGCAGTGCCGCGAACCACCGTCCAGTGTTCGCTTCTATGCATATGTTTTTGCAATGATAGTCTTTTACCGGGTTTTACAACCAATGTCTTAACTTTAAATGATTTATGATTGTAAAGATTTGTAAATGTTCCCCAAGGTCTAAATACTTTTCTCCCAAATTTTGCAAGATCCGGATTTCGTTCTTTTACCATTTTAACTATTTCTTTAATATTTTGCGAACTCCCTTTTTTACTAACAAGTAAAGCAGTCGGTGTATCCACGATAATCATATTTTCTACATCATTAAGTGCTATCGTTTTGTATTTTCCAAATATAAAATTGTTTTTAGAATTGTATGCAATAAGACTATCATGGTAGGTATTGTTATTATAATCTTTCGGAAACACAGTATCCAGTGAATCAAAACTGCCTACATCATTCCACTTTATATCCGCTTTAACAACTTTAATATTATCACTTTTTTCCATTACCGCATAATCTATACTTATATCGGGAATTTTTTGCATATCTTGAGTCTTTAATTGAACTATATTCTCCTTCTTCGCATTTTCATAAGCTTCGTATGCAGTTTCATAAACTTCCGGGGCATATTTTTTCAATTCTTTTAAATATGTCTTTGCCTTAAACATAAACATACCGGAATTCCAAAAATAATCATATTCTCCATTTACATCTTCATTTTCCAAGAGATAACTTTGTGCAGTTTGTTGATCAGGCTTTTCTTGAAAAGAAACAACATCAGATACTCTTTGAGTATTCTTTTTTGTTTTTATATATCCATAACCTGTTTCCGCATGTGTCGGTTTTATTCCAAAAACTACAATTTTTCCCTCTTTTGCAGCATTTTGTGCATCAGCTATCATCTGTGCATAACTACTATTATTTTCAATAATATGATCGCTCGGTGTTACGAAACATATCTCATTTTCTTCAACCATAAAAGCCCCAAATGCAATAGCACCCGCAGTATTTCTTCCGATAGATTCTACTATAAAATCAGGCAAAGAGTCTTCCTTATAAATCTCTTCTGCTTGATCTTTGGCAATAAAATATTGCTCAGCATTGGAGACGACAATAGTTTTTTCGCTAAATTGTTCATTTCTTTGTAGAGTCATTTGATAAAGTGAATGATCATCAAACATCTGTAAAAATTGTTTAGGCATATTTCCTCGGCTGATAGGCCAAAGTCTTGTTCCGTTTCCCCCGCATAAAACCAAACTAACCATTTGTTTCATCCTTTTTTTGATTGAAATATCTTGAAGCTAAATTTTTTAACTTTTGATATACTTTATCAAAATCTCTAGAATACACTCTTGTATGAGCAATAGTAGTAATAAAATTCGTATCGCCTTCCCATCGTGGCACAATATGAAAATGAATATGTTGTGCTATTCCTGCCCCGGCTGATCTGCCAAGATTCATACCAAGATTGACACCTTGAGCATTCATCTCGTTTTTCAATAAACTTACTCCATTTTGTATAAGTTTAGATATATGCAACCATATTTCTGAAGGCAGTGATTCGAGTTTGTCCGTATGCATATGAGGTATTATCATAAAATGACCCGGTGTATATGGA
>WFQD01000320.1 GCA_015487265.1 Sulfurimonas sp.
AGCATCTACTGTAATCGCGAAAAAATCTGTTGCAGGTTTTAAAGTTCGTGAAGGTATGCCAGTTGGTATCCGTGTAACGCTTCGTGGTGAAAATATGTATAACTTCTTTGACCGCCTAGTAGCTATCGCACTTCCTCGTGTGAAAGATTTCCGTGGTGTTCCAAGAAATGGTTTTGATGGTCGTGGTAACTATAACTTCGGTCTTCAAGAGCAACTTATTTTCCCAGAGATTTCTTATGATTCAATCATGCAAATTCACGGTATGAATATTACTGTGGCTACAACAGCTGATTCAGATAAGGCAGGATTTGCTCTTTTAGAGAAAATGGGTATGCCTTTTACTAAAGGGAGCAACTAATGGCTAAGAAGTCTATGATCGCAAAAGCGGCAAGAGAACCTAAATTTAAAGTACGTGGTTACACAAGATGTCAAATCTGTGGTCGTCCACACTCAGTACTTAGAGATTTTGGAATCTGTCGTGTATGTTTTAGAACAATGGCAAACGAGGGACTTATCCCAGGTGTTAGAAAGTCGAGTTGGTAATAGTACGATAGATGAGCAAAAGCCCATCTATCTACGCTAACGCTAGGTTCTCCTCAGCGGAGGGCTCACGCACTAGTGCGTTTTGTGTTAGTTTACAAATTTCGAAACTCCTAACAATAGCAGGTGCTTTGAAGGCACCCACATTAAGGAAATAAATAATGGCAATTAATGATCTAGTATCAGACGCGTTAACGCGTGTTCGTAATGCAGGTATGAGAAGATTACCAGTTACTACTTTAGTACACTCTAAGGGTGTTGAAGCATTAGCAAATATCTTAGTAGAAAAAGGTTACCTTGAGTCTGCAAACGTTATCGAAGATGGCGTTAAAAAGACAATCAAAGTTGTACTTAAGTACGATGAAAATGGTAAAACAGTAATCAATGAAATGAAAAGAGTTTCTAAGCCTGGACGTCGTGTCTATAAAGGTAAAGAAGAGATTAAACGTTTCAAAAATGGTTATGGAACTATTATAGTAAGTACATCACATGGCGTACTACCAAATGACAAAGCTTATGAGCTTGGTATTGGTGGTGAAGTTATGTGTACGGTATGGTAGGAGTATAGCATGTCAAGAATTGGAAAATTACCAGTAGAGTTTGGTGGTGACATCAAAGTGACTACAGAGGGAAATGTTATTACTTTTACGAAAGGGAAAGTATCTATGGATTTAGATACAAAAGGAAATGTAGATTTTTCATTAGAGGGAACTACTTTAACTTTTAAAAATTTATCAGAGTCTCGTGAGCATAGAGCATTTTGGGGAACTTATAGAGCATTAGCAAATAACATTGTGACTGGTCTTACTACAGGTTACACAAAACAACTTGAGATTAATGGTGTTGGTTATAGAGCTGCTGTAAAAGGGAAAGTTCTTAATCTTCAACTTGGTCACTCTCATGATATTAACTTTGATTTAGTTGATGGTCTTGAAGCAAGTGTTGAGAAAAATGTTATTACTTTGAAGAGTCATGACAAACAACTTCTTGGTGCTGCAGCTGCAAAAATCAGAAGTTTCCGTCCGCCAGAACCATACAAAGGTAAAGGTGTGAAATACATGGAAGAGCATATCGTGCGTAAAGCCGGTAAAACTGCTAAGAAGTAAGGGAGGATATTAGAAAATGAATGCAAAAGTATTAAAAAGCAAAGTCGCTAATCGTTTAAAGCGCAAGCAACGTATTCGTGCAAAAATATCTGGTAGTGCTACACTTCCTCGTGTTTCTGTATTTAAATCAAATCGTTATATTAGTGTACAAGCTATTGATGATGTGAGTGCAACAACATTATGTGCTGCAAACTCTAAATCTCTAGGAAAGTCTGGAAATAAAGAGGGTGCTATTGCACTTGGTGAAGCATTTGCTGCAACACTCAAAGCTGCAAACATTAACGAAATAGTATTTGACCGTAATGGTTACCAATATCACGGTGTTATCGCTGCATTTGGTGATTCACTTCGTGCAAACGAAATTAAGTTCTAAGGAAGACTGATGGAAATTAACAGAGATGATTTTGAAGAATCAATTGTAAATATTGGTCGTGTTACTAAAGTTGTAAAAGGTGGACGTCGTTTTCGTTTTACTGCATTAATTGTAGTTGGTGACAAAAATGGTACTATTGGTTACGGTGTTGGTAAGGCAAAAGAGGTTCCTGATGCTATTCGTAAAGCAGTAGATAATGCATTTAAAAACTTAACAACTGTTAAGATTAAAGGTTCTACAATCGCTCACGATATAGAGCATAAGTATAATGCTTCTCGTGTTTTATTGAAACCAGCATCTGAAGGTACAGGTGTTATCGCTGGTGGAGCTGCTCGTCCAGTTCTTGAGCTTGCAGGAATTCAAGATATTCTTACAAAGTCAATCGGCTCAAATAACCCTAATACACTAGTGCGCGCAACTGTTGAAGCACTTGGTAGATTAAAAGGATAGATGATGGCTATTGAAAATTTAACACCTGCTGAAGGTTCTACTGCGAATCGTAAGCGTGTTGGACGTGGACAAGGTTCTGGAACTGGTAAGACTGCAGCTCGTGGTCAAAAAGGGCAAAAATCTCGTACAGGTTACAAGAGAAAAAGAAACTTTGAGGGTGGACAACAACCACTTGCAAAGCGTATGCCTAAAATTGGTTTTACATCAAAACTTGTAAAACCATATGTAATCAATGTAGAAAAAATTAAAGCGGTTGCAGAATTAGAAGAGATTACTATGGAGAGTATCCGTGGTGTTCATAAAGTTGCTAATTCAGTGGCTAAGATTAAACTAGTAGGTGCCTCTGCAAAAGAGTTAGCATCGAAAATTAAAGACGAAAACGTTACTACAACAGGTAATTAGTTGTGAATAAAAATCTAGTAAATAAGATTCTTATTACTATTGGTTTTTTATTTATCTACCGCCTACTGGCTTATGTGCCAGTTCCTGGCGTAGATACTTCAGTTATTGCTTCTTTCTTCGACTCACATCAATCAGACTCTTTAGGCTTATTTAATATGTTTAGCGGAAATGCTATTCAAAGAATGTCTATAATCTCACTTGGTATTATGCCTTACATCACTGCTTCTATCATCATGGAACTTCTTGCTGCAACTTTTGCACCATTAGGTCAAATGAAAAAAGAGCGTGATGGTATGGTAAAGTATATGCAAATTATTCGTTATGCGACGATTGTTATTACTATTATTCAAGCGATTGGTGTCAGTGTAGGATTACAGAGCTTAACAGGACCAACTGGTAATAGTGCTATCTTAGCAGATCACAATACATTTATACTCCTTTCTGCAGTTTCAATGCTTGCAGGTACAATGTTGTTGATGTGGATTGGTGAACAGATTACTCAAAGTGGTATCGGTAATGGTATTTCACTTATTATCTTTGCAGGTATCGTTTCGGCTATTCCTCGTGCTATCGGTCAAACAGTAACTATGCTTAACACTGGAGCGATGAGTTTTATCGTTGTGCTTGGTATTTTGGTACTTGTACTTGGAACGGTTGCGATTATTATTTATGTTGAGTTAGGCGAGCGTCGTGTTCCTGTAACTTATGCGAAAAAAACAATGATGCAAAACCAAAACAAACGTGTTATGAACTACATTCCTATCAAAGTAAACTTAGCAGGTGTTATCCCAGTTATCTTTGCTTCAGCGATATTAATGTTCCCTATGACTGTTTTATCAACAAGTACGAACCCAACTGTTCAAGCAATTACGGACTTTTTACACCCTGGAAGTTATTTCTTTAACTTTTTAACATTTACATTTGTGATTTTCTTTGCATTCTTTTATGCTTCAATTACATTTAATGCGAAAGATATTTCAGATAACCTCAAACGTCAAGGTGGATTTATTCCAGGTATCAGAACAGGGAAAGCTACAGAAGGTTTCTTGAATGAAACAGCAAGTAGATTAACTGTGACTGGTGCGATATACCTAGGTCTTGTAGCTACTTTACCATTTATGATTATAAAAGGTATGGGTGTTCCATTTTACTTCGGTGGAACTGCTGTTTTAATTGTTGTACAAGTTGCACTTGATACAATGAGAAAAGTAGAAGCTCAGTTATATATGAGCAAATACGAAACATTAAGTGCAGTCGGTCTTTAAGTATGGCTATCTCTCTTAAAAAACCTCAAGAGATTGAAAAATTACGTGCCGCTAACAAAATTGTTGGTGGCGCTCTTGAGCTACTTCGTGAAAATACAAAACCTGGAATGACACTTAAAGAGATGGATGCTATGGCTGAAGATTATATCAGAAGTCATGGTGCTACTCCTTCTTTTAAAGGGCTTTACGGTTTTCCTAATGCTGTATGTACCTCTCTTAATCAAGTTATTATTCATGGTATTCCATCTGATTATAAGCTCCAAGAAGGGGATGTGATTGGGTATGATATAGGAACAAAACTTGATGGTTGGTTTGGTGATGCTGCTATAACTATGCCTGTAGGAAAGATTTCACCAGAAGATGAAGCATTAATCGCGTGTGCAAAAGATACTTTGTATTATGCGATTGATAACATCAAGCAGGGTATGCGTTTTAAAGAACTTTCTCATTTAATGGAGAAGTTTATTTTAGATGCTGGCTATGTTCCTTTGAGAAACTTTTGTGGGCATGGTATTGGAAAAAAACCACATGAAGAACCTGAAATTCCAAACTATCTTGAAGGCTCCAACCCAAAGGCTGGACCAAAGATAAAAAATGGAATGGTTTTTTGTTTGGAACCTATGATTTGTCAAAAAGATGCGAAACCTGTCATTTTAGACAATAAGTGGGATGTTGTTAGTGCCGATGGTTTACGCGGTTCACACTATGAGCATACTGTTGCAGTAATCAACGGTAAGGCTGAAATATTATCTCTTGCTTAAGAGAAAAGGACTTAGAAAATGGCTAAAGCAGACGTTATTGAAGTTGATGGCAAGATTATTGAAGCCTTACCAAACGCAACTTTTCGTGTAGAATTAGATAATGGGCATATTATATTATGTCATATTGCTGGAAAAATGAGAATGCATTACATTAAAATTCTTCCAGGTGATAAAGTGAAACTTGAGTTAACTCCATACTCACTCGATAAAGGTCGTATCACTTACAGATACAAATAAGATTTGAGAGGAGCTTCCTCTCTCCCCTCCATTCCCACTCGTAAATATTTTTTATATGTAATATACTTGTAATCAAAATTGTTTATAATGTTACAAAATAGATAGAAGGAATATAATTTGAGTTATTTTAAAAATGCAAAAGTAGGTGATAAAGTTTATGGTCTTATCTTTGGTAAGGGCAAAATTAGTGCTATTTATGAAGATAGTCATTACTCATTAATGATAACATTCAAAAATGGATATGAAGAACCCTATACAGAAGATGGTGTGCCAGCTTGGGGAAATTTTAAAAAGCAAACATGTTATTATCGAAATGATATAGATTTAGTGAATATAGATTTTTCTCCTGTGACTAAGATACTTAGTGATAAAAAAATTATTAAGTATAGAGAAAAAAATATTTTAGAAGTGCGTTTACCATCAGGTGCATGGATAAATGCAAACAAGTGTCCCGATGATTATCTTGAAGGAATTTGTGAATCTGAACAATACTACCT
>WFQD01000321.1 GCA_015487265.1 Sulfurimonas sp.
ATGATAAATATAGCGATAAAAAATATAATAAGGACAGCAAAAATATTCATTCCAAGGGTAAAAATTTGACTATTGATATTTTTTAATTTTTTCGCAAGTCGAATATAGAGAGTGTGATTTTTATCTTTGTATAGTTTTGCAACATAGAGTAAATTTTCTTGAAGTGTATGTGAATATCTCATGCTTGAACCGTAGGCTTCTTTCTCGCAAAGCATAATTTCTGGGCGGTATTTATGATTATCCATCAATGCTTTATCTTTGTGAGACTCTGCAATAACATTGCCTTTGGTATCAATGATTGTCACTCTTATTTGGAGTCTGTTTTTGATGTTTTGTGCAAGTGTATCAAAATTTGTATCTGGATGAATATTTAATGTAATAATCTCTATATCTTCTATGAGTGCTGCTTTGGCTTCTTGAATATAAAAGTCTTTGACCCAAAAATATGTAATAGTGCCAAGGAGCACAAAAAGTGTGATAAATACAGCAATAAATTTTCGAAGCACTAACTGCTGAAAACTTAACATAATATATAGCCCTCGCCTCGAACAGCTTGAATGTAGTTTTTCTCTCCACTTGGGTCAATATGCTCTTTGAGCCTTTTGATAGCCACATTGACAGTCTTTGCCTGCTTGTTGGCACTGTCTTCCCACACTCTTTCTAAAAGGATATCTCTTGAGAGGAGTATGTCTTTGTTTTTGAGAAATTCGAGAAGTAAATCATGTTCAAGATGGGTAAGTTTTATCTCTTTATTATCAATCGTAAAGCTTTTGTTAGAAGTATTATAAATAATATCTCGATGTTTGATGACATCTTGAATGTTTTGTGTGCGTTTGAGTAGGGCTTTGACTCTAGCTTTGAGTTCGTTAAGATTAAAAGGTTTTGTAATGTAGTCATCCCCACCTCGCTCAAAACCCTCTACAATCTCATCGGAGGACTCTTTTGCACTCACATAGATAACAGGTTGATTATAAGCCTCTTGACGGAGTTTTGCAATGAAAAGACTTCCCTCTACATTCGGTAAGTTTCTATCCATTAAGATGAGCGATATATCTTCTTCATCAAGTATATCTTTTACATTGCTCGTATCTATACAAGGAATGACATCATAGCCCTCTTTAGAGAGGGTGTACTCCATTAAATCTAGTATATCTTCTTCGTCCTCAACGATTAGTATTGTAGTATTCATAACACTATTATAACGAATTAGTTACGAAAATTACCACCAACTTTTGCATAGACGAGCAGATTGGCAATACTAATGCTTCTTGCAGCAATTTTTCCACTTTTTCTCAAAGCTCTCAGCATTTTATGAAATTTTTCAAAATCACTTGAATCTTTGGCTTGGAGGGTGAGATTTCTCTCTACCATTTCATATAAATCATCTGTTTTATTCTCTTCTATGAGTACATCATTATAGACATCTTGTATCTCATCATCGTCATCGCAAGAGAGCATACTAATGGTTGATTTGAGTGCTGCAACGGTGGAAGTCTGCATAGGGACAGCATATTCGGTAATGGTTTTTGTATCGACATCTTTACACACACCCACAAAGCCACGGATAAAGCTTCTTGTATTTGAAGAAGCACGTGCAAGTTCATTGGTGATTTTTAAGTAGGCAATGACTTGTCTTAAGTCTCTTGCTTCTGGAGTATAGAGTGCGAGGACTTTAATGATGGCATTGTCTATATCGTCCGTTTTAGAATTAACATTTTTTATTTTTGAGCGTGCTTCTGTAAATTTTGTGGCATCACAATCACCTAAAGCCGATAAAATTAATTCATTTGCTTCTACAAGTCCAAGTCCTAATTGAATGAGTTTGCCTTTAATATCATCTAAATTTGTTTGAAAGTTTTGTATCATTTTATTTTTCCTTCTATTGTCTATTTTAGCCGAAACGACCGGTAATGTAATCTTCTGTTCGTTTTTCTGCCGGATTTAAGAAGATATTTTCTGTTTTATCATACTCAATTAAATCACCCAGATACATAAACGCAGTATAGTCACTGATTCGCGACGCTTGTTGCATGTTGTGTGTCACAATGGCAATACTCACATCATTTTTGAGTTCCACAATCAACTCTTCAATCGCACCTGTAGAGATAGGGTCAAGTGCTGATGTTGGCTCATCAAAAAGGAGTACCTCTGGTTTGACTGCAACTGCACGGGCGATACATAAACGCTGTTGTTGTCCACCTGAGAGCCCCATTGCCGATTTTCCAAGTCTATCGTGTACCTCTTTCCAAAGTGCAGAGCCTTTGAGAGAGGCTTCTACTCTGTCGGCAAGTTCTGTTTTGTTTTTAATGCCGGCAATTTTGAGTCCATATGCGACATTATCAAAAATACTCATAGGAAAAGGGGTTGGTTTTTGAAAAATCATTCCTACTTGTTGGCGCAGTTGTATAAACTCATTCTCTTTTTTAATCTCTAATATATTGTTATATTTGCCAGTTTCTAAATCAAGGAGGTTGATTTTTCCATCATATTTGTTTCCGGGGTATAAATCATGAATGCGATTCATACTTCGTAAGAGTGTTGATTTTCCACAGCCACTTGGTCCAATGAGTGCTGTGATTTGATTTTTTTCTATGGGCAGTGTAATGTTTTTTAAAGAAGGAGCATCGACTCCCGCATAGGTAAACGAAAAGTTTTTTATTTTCATGACTGGCATTATTTTTCCTTTATTATTTTTTATTGCGTGTGAGGTATCTACCCACAAGGTTGATGAGTAAAACCATTACTGTAAGTATAAATGAAGCAGCCCAAGCTAAATCACGACTCGATTTTTCTGGCTCATTGGCGAGATTATAAATACTCACTGTAAGTGATGGAAAACTCTCTGTGAGGTCTAAGTTAAAGTAGTTACTTGTTTCAGAAGTGAAAAGTAGAGGGGCAGTCTCGCCTGCTATGCGGGCAAACGCAAGTAAAACACCGGTCATAATTCCTACTTTTGCAGCTTTAATGACAACATCTAAAATCACTCTGTATTTAGAAGCTCCCAGTGCCATGCCTGCTTCTCGTAACTCTTTGGGTACAAGCGAGAGCATAGAGTCTGTAGTGTTGATGATGATAGGTATCATCATAATAGAGAGTGCGATAATACCTGCAAAACCATTGGCACCACCAAAAGGTGCTACTGCAAAGGAGTAGACAAACGCACCGATGACGATTGAGGGTGCTGAGACCATAATATCGCTTAAATCTCTGATGAGATTTGCATATTTTCCATGACCATATTCGCGAATATAAATGCCTGCTATCATCCCAAGAGGAATCCCGATAAGTGCGGCTAAAAGGGCTAAAACAAGTTGCCCGACAATAAGGTTTCTGAGTCCTCCATTGACAAGGTCATTAAGAAAAAGGCTCAAATGCAATGAGCTTAAACCCTTAATGAAGAGTGTGACTAAAATCCAGCCTAAAAAGCCAAGTCCTATAAGTGCAGAGAAGATGGAGAGGGCTAAAAAGAGTTTGTTTATTTGGAGTCTCATGCTCTACTCCTTTTGAGAAAATAAAATTTTGCAAATGAGATAACGGCAAAACTCATTACAAATAGAATGAGTCCAAGGTAAAAAAGGGCACTCTCACCAAGTCCGCTTGCTTCACCAAAGTTTACAGCCATCGCCACAGGAATGGAAATGGTAGGGTCTGTGATTTTATCGGGTAATGAATACACAGCCCCAATCAAAAACGCAACTGCCATCGTTTCACCTAAAGCACGACCAAGTGCTAAGATAATAGAACCGATAATTCCTGTTTTTGAGTATGGGAAGATAATGTCTTTGACGACTTCAAACTTTGTCGCACCAAGAGCGTAGGCAGACTCTTTTAAAACATCGGGAGTGGTATTCATACTATCGCGTGTGACTGCTGCCATAAAAGGTAAAATCATGACACCTAGTACAAGACCAGCCGTTAAAAGTGAAACCTGATAGCCTCCAAAGGCATCTGCGATGAGTGGAGCAAAGTAGTAAAGCCCCCACATCCCAAAGATGATGCTCGGAATGGCAGCAAGCAGTTCAATCGCCATACCGACAAACTTGGAGATGTTTTTTGATGCAATTTCCGCTAAAAAGACAGCAATTCCCATAGCGATTGGCATGGCAAAAAGGAGTGCTATCAATGTAGAGAGGAGGGTACCTATAATAGGAACAAGACCACCATACACTGTTTTTGTCGCAGCTTCATCTTCGTCATCTTCATCTAAAATCATTTCGTCATCATCTTCATCAGCGATTGTCTCATCCGCTACAGTATCTTGAGCTATCACAGTTGTTTGTGCAAGGGGTATCTCTTGATTCCAGCGTTTGTCGGTGATAAATTGCAGACCAAACTCAGCAATGGCAGGTTTTGCAGATATAAAAAGTGTTGTAAAAATACCAAGAAGCAGTATAAGAACTAAGGTGGCACTGCTTAATGAAATCTTTTGAAAGAGTTTTTCCATGTTTGAACCTAATTGTAATGAATAAGCAGTATTATAGTGAAAATTGATTACAAGTAGATTACAGAGAATAAAAAGTTACCACACAAGGGGGACTTGTGTAGTATGTGAAATTTGTTTAAGGGGAATGAAATTTAGTTATTTGAATTTATTTGATACCTTTAGCCTCCCAATATTTACGGATTTTGTCTGTTAAAGAGTCTGGTAATGGAACAAAACCTAAACTTTTAGCAATCTCTTGACCATTTTTGTAAGACCAGTCATAAAATGCAGTGACTTTTTTGTCCATTGCTGGTTTTTCTTTAGGTACAAGGATGAAAGTTGCCGCTACCATTGGGTAAGAGTTAGCCCCTTTAGGGTCAGCGATGACAGAGTAAAAATCTTTTTTCGGGTTCAAGTCTGCTTTTGCAGCTGCTGCTTGAAAAGCTTTGAGTTCTGGTTTGATGTAGTTTCCAGCTCTATTTTCAACTGTAGCCATAACGATACCGTTTTTTTGTGCATCAGCATAATCAATATACCCTACAGAAAAAGGAGTTTGTTTGATAAGACTTGCTACACCTGTGTTTTTGTTCCCACCGATATGGTGATTTCCTGGCCAGTTAAGGGATTTTTTTGCACCATATTTATGTCTCCAAGTTTTATTGACTTTTGAAAGGTAGTAAGTAAAGTTAAATGTAGTTCCTGAACCATCTGCACGGTGAACAAAAGTAAGTTTTTCATGTGGAAGTTTTACTCCCTTGTTTGCATTTGCTATAACAGAATCATCCCAGTATCTTGCACTTCCGTTTGCAATGTTTACAATAGCCGCACGAGAAAGTTTCAAGTTTTTAACACCTGGAAGGTTGTAACCCATTGTGATGGCACCCACAACACCTGGAAATTGGTAAAGACCATTTTTCTTGAGTACTTTTGGACTTAGCGGTTTATCTGTTCCAGCAAAATCAACTTGACGAGCTTTTGCATCTTTGATACCTTTTGAAGAACCTTTAGAGATGTAATCGACTTTAATGCCAGTTGCTTTGTTGTAAGCTTTTGTCCATTTTTGATAGACACTATAAGGAAAAGAAGCACCGCTTCCTTTGATTACATCATTTGCAGCCAATCCTGATACCAATACCGAAGTCGCAAGTGCGATTTTAATTACTTTTGTCATTTTTTTTTACCTTTGTTAAATTTAAGATGGCGGAATTATAAAACGCTTTGGTTTCAACTTGGTTACATTTATGATTTGGATTGTAATCGTTATGTAACCAAGAGTTTCTATAATTTCGCCAACCAAACAAAAAAAGGAAATTACAAAATGAAAAAAATCGTATTATCAGCTATGGCTGCTTTAACTCTAGGTTCAGTTGCTGCAAATGCAGGCACTACAAAATTATATCAAGATGCAAATGGTCAAGTTTTTACGCAAGCTGCTGAGGGGCGCACAGCGATTAAAACACCAACACCACTTTTTTCTAAAAGTAGTAAAATTAAATTTAGCGGTTTGACATACTTAGGATACACATATAAAGATTATAATAAAAATGTTGCAGGTTCAAATGTATTAAACGGGAATAAAGATACCTCTGACTTTGAAATTCGTCGTGCATATTTTCAAGTAAAAGCATATCTTTTAGATAACCCAAAATCTTACTATCGTGTTACTATGGATTTAACTAGAGAAGCAAGTACAGCAAATACGAATGGCAGTATGATTGTTCGTGCAAAATATGCTTATTTATACCTTGACAATGTTCTTCCTTCAACGGGTGTGGAAATTGGACTTGCTCACCGTCCATGGCATGACTATGAAGAGCATAATTCATGGTATTTTAGAAGTATTAATAAAGTCTTGATTGAAGATAAAGTATTTGGAGCTGATTTGTCGAACTCTGCTGACTTTGGTTTTTTACTGAAAACAAAAACAAAATATTTTGATGCTGATTACGGAATTTTCAATGGAGAAGGGTATCATTCAGCAAATAATGGAACAGGGATGAGTTTTGAATGGAGAACGACAGCACACTTAATGGGTGTTAATGGGAAAGAGAAACAGACAACAAAAACTTATTGGGATGCTTCGTTCTTTGGTCAGTATAACAAAGCACACAAATCTGTAACAGTTGGTGCTATAACTGAACAGCAAGATTTAATCTTTGGTGGATTACATACTGTATATAATCAACCTTCATTCTTAGTAGCTGCACAGTATGTAAAATCGCAAGATACATCAAACATTGCCAATAATGTTTCAGCACAAGCTGGTTCTGGATATAGTATCAATACTGAATATCGTCTAGGGTCAGAAAAAGAGTATAGATTATTAGCTCGTTATGATGCTTGGACACCAAAAGCAATACCATTAAATCAAACAGCTAAAAAAGAGGATAGAGGTTATATTCTTGGTGCAGCTTGGGAACAAAATAAAAATGTTCAATGGGTTGCAAATGTTACAGTAACAGATAATCAAACAGGAAGTGTAAAAGCTGGTAATGTAGCAGGTAATACGAATAATAACGGAACAGCATATATGCTGACAGCAGAAGTGAAATTCTAAAATAAATCTATAATTTTAACTATAAATGTTATAATCCTTCTATATAAATTAGGAAGTGATTATGACAAGAGAACAATACCAAGATACCTTTGATGAACTTAAATCTGCAGTTCGTGCGGAGGGTCTACTTGAGAGAGTTCCTGTGAGGGGAACTGTTGAAATGATTGCTATACTTTTAAGCATGGCTCTTGTTTTTTATATTGCATCAGAGTGGGAGCTTTTTGCTGCTTATTCTCCTTGGGCAGCTATGGGGCTTGGTCTGTATATGACTATTATTTTCACTCGTGCAGTATTTGTCTCACATGACATCTTACATTTGCAGTACTTTAAAAACAAATCACTCTCTTTTAAACTCTCTTACCCATTTTCTGCGTTTATACTCTCAAACTCTTCTTCATGGTGGGATTTTAAGCATAATATCAATCATCATACTTGGTGTAATGTTTTAGAAAAAGATGAAGATATTTGGGCTTTAGATGGGGCATTTACAAAAACACATATGGGAAATAGTCCTTTCATTAAAAAGTATAAACATATCATCTTTTGGGGTGCTATGTTTTTTATGTACCCTGCGTTTATTGCACAGTCCTATAACTTTGCTATAAAACGCAAGCTTTGGGGTGAACTTGTGATGATGCTTTTGCATTGGCCTTTGGTGTGGGGAACAATTTTTTATTTTTTACCATTAAGTGATGCACTTATTGTCTTTTTGACACTCAACTTTACACTCTCCCCTTGGCTTGCATTTGGCTTTATTACCAACCATTTAGGGTGTGAAGTTTTTGAGTATGAAGAGGGAAAAGAGTTCTCTTGGATGGAGTTGCAAATGCGAACTTCTCGTTCACTCAAGGGTGGGGTACTCACACACTGGTTCTATGGTGGACTCAATACACAAATAGAACATCATCTGTTTCCAAAAGCACCGCGTTTTAACCTGATAAAGGTGCAAAAAATGACAAGAGAATTTGCACAAAAACATAATATATTTTATTTTGAGACGACACCTTTGCAGGCATATGTGCAGATTAATGAGGCTTTAAAGCAGTACTAAGGCTTCTTTGAGCTTTACATTTTCTTGGATAAAACGGCTGTTAAGAGTAGATACCTGCTCTATTATCGCTTTCTTATTTGACATTTTTTCTTTTATAAAGTTGATATTGACAGAAACTAAGACACCAAATTGTTCTAAAAAGAGTGTCTGAAGTCTCTGTATATGCTGAAAAAAGCTCTCTTGATTTTCTAGGTAGATACGCTTATGTGCAACAGCAGCATACTCAAAGTTTGCTTGTTGAAAAATAGCATCTTGGTAATACTTGGGGTGAAAATAATTATTTAAAAGCATGAGAACTCTCTCACTGAGTGTCTGCACATCTTTTATGATACCCTCTGCAAAAAGTTCTTTAGCAATGAAATCAGTATTGACTTGAAAACGGACTATGAGCGGGTTGTGTATAGTTTTGAGGGTCTTGTTTAGTTGTGGTGTATGCTCATTGAAAGAAATTTGTAAGCTTTTTTGCTCTTGGTATGCTTTTACAAATTCTTTATAGCTTTGGAGTCTCAAGCGACTCTCTTCTAGCTCATTTTCAAGACGAATGAGTTTTACAGCCTTATTGATTTCTTGTTGCACTTGGTGTCTATGGGCTGGTTTGATGATATAGCCGCTAATGTTGTAGCGGATTGTATGTAAAATGTAGAGTGGGTCATGGTAGGCAGAGAGGACAATGATTGGCATACTTGGATTATTTTCTCGAATATTTTGAATCATCTCTATACCGTCTATCTGAGGCATACTAATATCGGTAATGATGAGGTCAAGATTGCCCTCATAAAACCGATGCAAGCCTTCTAAACCATCTTTCGCTGTTATGATGGTGTCAAAATAATCGCGAAGAATAAGGAGCATTAGTTCACGAGTGGAAGCATCGTTTTCAACAAAAAGAAGGCGTAAATCTTTGCTGGCATTGTGAACTGTGCAGTGCTTATCGGACATTTTGAGGACTTCCTTATGTGATTTGTCCGTGAATTATACATAAAAAAACTTAAATATAACACTATTACACTTTTTCTACTTTCACAGAAGAAATTATCTTGAGATGTGAAGGAACATTTAAAAATGGATGAATTAATAAACTAGTAGCCCATACCCCTGCATCCAAGGCACTCGGTGCAAGAATACTCACTTGTTTGTAAGTACTTTGTTCTTGTGAAAGAATATGCGATATTTGTGTCTCTTCAATCATATAAAAGTTTTTGGAATGTCCTGAGGTGCAGACTGCGCCATTATCGAGATTGATATGCATGAGATTGTTTTCATTTTGCTTGGGGTCTTGTATGCCAATACACCATTGTGCTCCAGCATGGTTACCATATGCGGCAACATCCCCTCCAAAATCTACTAAAGCAGATGGGATATTTAATTGTTTGAGTCTTAAAATAGCTTGATCGACTGCATACTCTTTGACGAAGCCGCCAAGGTCGAGTTGTGTATGCTTGTTTGAAAATTCCACATTATTACCATCTAGATGAATATGCGAAAATGTGGCATATGGTAATAATGCTTCTTTTGTTTGTTGGTACTCTTTGAGTGAGGCTGTTTGCAAACAGTCATACATTGTGCCAGCATAAGCAATATCAAAAGCACTTGATGTCTTTTCATAATAAAATGCTGCAATTGCCAACAATCCAGCGAGTTCATCACTCACCATGAGACGATTTGTTTTTCTGTGATTGAGAAGATACAACTCTGATACTTCACTAAAAAAGCTGTAGTTTGTTTCAAGTTTTTTGGCATATTGATAAATACTCCGCGAAATGGCATCCGCAGATGCTTTTGTGGGAGCATCAAATATCAATTGACAAGGAGAATTAAAAATTTTAAAATTATAGTGATACAACTTTATGCTTTTAAATTCATTCCACCTGTAAAACCACTGAGGGCATTGTTTGCATAGGCTTTGGAAGAAGAAGCATACATAGATTCAATGCTTTTCATTAAAAGCGATTGAAGGTCTTCCATTTGTGCTCTTGAGGCTTGTGGTGTTGTTGGAAAAATAGTGTTTTTCTGTTTACTCAACAACTGATTGAGTGCTTGTGCATTCTGAGCAAAGGTATTTTTAGCCCCATCATCTCCATCATGGTCATTTCCACCATTTGCTTCACTGCCCTCTAATCTTTCTGGGGAAAAACCACTTTGGGCGCTTTGTGCTTGTACGGAAGAGTTGTTTTGCATCTGAGCATAACTCATCTGTGCAATGTTAGTGTTATCTACATTCATTATGTACTCCTTAAATTGAGAATTATTTTTCATCTATTTTGAAATGATAAAACAGTTTAATGAAGATTGTATGAAGATTTTAGACACCCTCAACAGTCAGGAGTTTTGTTTTGCCAACCATTAAATCAATCGTCATGAGAGCACGTTTAAAAACAGAATCTTGACGGTACTCTAAGTTGTGTTTTTTACAAATCTCTTTGACAATAGGCTGCATTTTTTGGTAGTAACTATGGGGCATATTTGGAAATAAGTGATGCTCGATTTGGTAGTTTAAAAAGCCATGTAAAAAGTCTACTAAATCTGTTCCTGTGTTGTAATTGACACTTCCCATAATTTGGCGCAGGTAGTACTCACCCTGCGTTTTATGTGGTGTGGAAAACTGGTAGATGTCCTCTGCTGAGTGATTAGGCACTATGACTAAAAATGAGTGTAAATTTGCTAAAAGTTCTGCAATAACAAGAAACATAAAGGCATGCAAAACAGCGGTACTTCCTAGAGGAGAAAAAAGTAGCGGTAAGAAAACAAACTGAAAAAGACCATAAGGTAAGTAGTACTGTAACCATAACTCTTTACCGCGTTTTGTGAGAGGATTGAACTCAAATTTATCAGAACGTGGATTGTCTGTGCCTTGCTTCTCTTTGTTGTCTAAAATTCTGAGTGTATTGGGTGCGTAGTAGGCTATTTTCCAAAACGCAGCAAATATATAAACAGTAGCATATTTGAAAAACATAGGCATCTCTTTTTTATGCAACCACTCTAAGTTTTTTTCTACATTATCGGGGTCATCCTCTTCGCCTAAGTGGTAATGGTGCATGATGTTATGCTCATATGCCCAAGCCTCAGGTTTGATCCAATCAAGCCAATCAATCCAGCGACGATTCCCCGCGGCAAAACCTTTTTTTGTATATCGTAAAGGAATATTAGGAACCTTGTCGTATGCTCCATGCAAGATAGGGTGGGTGACATTTGCCCAGCGTGCAACATTGCCGGCCCCCATAAGAAAAGCACCTAAAACACCAAAAAACCAAAAGTCAAAAGTGTTGATACCTGAGTCATAAGAGCTGAAAATAACTATCAATGCAATGATGGCAAAGCCAAAAAGTGTCGCAAAGTGTCCCCATTTTTCAAGTTTGAGGAGATGTTGAAAATCTTCTTCTGTAACTTTCATGGTTTTTTTAATGTTGTCTATATCTTTTTGTAGTTCCTCTTGGTTTACATCTTTATAGTCTGTATATTGTGGCACAGTATTTCCCTAATAATATTTATTTGGCAGAATTATAATGAAAAAAACTTAGGGTTAATAGAGTATGAATAGCATTTTGGGTAAAATGGCGACAATTATAAACTATGGAGAATTTATGGACGCAGCCAAATATATATGGATGAATGGAGAGTTTGTAGCTTGGGAAGATGCAAAAGTGCATGTGCTCACGCATACTATTCATTATGGAAATGGTGTTATTGAAGGGACAAAGGCATACAAAACTGAAAAAGGGTATGCAATATTTCGTTTAAATGACCATACTCAAAGGCTTTTAGAATCAGCAAAAATGACACTTTTAAACATTCCTTTTAGTGTAGAAGAACTCAATGCTGCACAAATTGAACTTGTCAAAAAAAATGAGTTTACTGGAGATAATGTCTATTTACGCCCTTTTGCATTTTTAGGCTATGGTGTCATGGGACTTTACCATAAAGAGGCTCCTGTTGAGACAGCGATTGCTGCTTGGGAGTGGGGTGCTTACCTTGGTGAAGAGGGGATGCGAAAAGGGATTAAACTCAAAATTGTCTCTATGACTCGTCCTGCTAACACTTCTAACATGGGAAAAGCAAAAGCAACCGCAAACTACTTAAACTCACAAATGGCAAAATATGAAGCGATTGATTGTGGTTATGATGAAGCTTTGCTTTTAGATGATCAAGGTTATGTCGCAGAAGCAAGTGGTGCTGCGTTTTTTATGATAAAAAATGGCGAGTTAATTACACCACCAAGTGATAATGCTCTTGCTTCTATTACACAAAAAATGGTGATTGAGCTTGCAACTGATATGGGTATACAAGTCACACGCCGCCGTATTACTCGTGAAGAGGTGTATGTGGCAGATGAAGCATTTTTAACCGGAACTGCAGCAGAAATTACCCCGATTGCCAATGTAGATGCACGTGATATTGGCAATGGTGCTCGTGGAGAGATAACAGAAAAAATTCAAAGTACATACTTTGATATAGTATTTGGTCGTAACAAAAAGTACGAGCATTATTTAACATATATAGATTAAAAGGGAAAACATGGCAGCAGATATGAATGATTACTTCAACAAAAAGAAGAGTGAAGGTGGTGGATTTAAAAAATCTACAGGCAGTGGTAATGGAGGGTCTCCAAAGGGGCCTCAAATGCCAAATATTGATTTTAACATGGGCGGTAAGTCTGGTTTTGTATACTTCATAATTGCAGTTATTGTGATTTTAGTGTTAGCAAAACCATTTACAATTATTGAAGAGGGACAACGCGGTATTTTAAGTACAAATGGAAAGTACCAAGATACAGCATTGCTTCCTGGTTTACACTTTATCATCCCAATTATACAAAAAGTTTATACAGTAGATACCAAAGTACGTATCATTAACTATGCTTCTCGCTTGGAAGCAAGTAGTGGAACATCGGGAATTGTCGCAAAACCTGCGGTTACAGTACTTGATAAACGCGGTTTACCTGTTTCTATTGAGCTTACAGTACAGTACAGACTCAATGCACAGTTTGCAGCACAAACCATTTCAAACTGGGGATTTACTTGGGAAGACAAGATTATTAATCCTGTCGTTCGTGATGTGGTTCGTAATGTGGTTGGAAAATATGATGCAGAATCTTTACCTACTATGAGAAACAAAGTTGCGACTGAAATAGAAGATGGCATTCGCGATAGTGTCAAGGGTCTTAAAAATGCTCCTGCAATCTTACAATCGGTACAACTAAGAGATATTGTTTTACCAGCAAAAGTAAAAGAGCAAATCGAAAATGTGCAGATAGCAAAACAAGAAGTACAACGTGCACAACAACAAGTACAGCGTGCAAAACAAGAAGCACTCAAACGTGCAGCACAAGCTGAAGGTGTGGCACAACAAGCCCGTATTGAGGCAAAAGGAAAGGCAGATGCGATTACCATAGAAGCAAATGCAAAAGCAAAAGCGAACCTTTTAATCTCAAAATCTTTAACAACACAACTTTTACAGTTAGAGCAGATTAAAACGCAAGGGAAATTTAATGATGCCCTTCGTGAAAACAAAGATGCGAAAATTTTCTTAACACCTGGCGGTTCAACACCAAATATTTGGGTTGATATGAAAAATCCTCAACAGAGAACAACGGCAAAATAATGCAAGAAGCACTCCAACGAATTGACTGGGCAAAGAGTGAACTCTTACCCGTGATTGTGCAAGATGTTGCCAACAATGAAGTACTGATGATGGCATATATGGATAAAGAGGCACTTGAACTCTCTTTAAGTAGCAAAATTGCACACTATTTTTCGCGCTCCAAACAACGCATTTGGAAAAAAGGGGAGAGTAGTGGGCATATACAAAAAATTCACTCTTTTCATATTGATTGCGATAACGATACACTTTTGATAAAAGTAACACAAGAGGGTGTTGCATGCCATACAGGTCGTCGTTCATGCTTTTTTACAGAGTTAGAAAGTGGTGAAGTGACGAGTGCAGTAGAAGTAGATACACAAGCGAGTTATGGAGTGATAGATACACTCTATCATACTATTCAAGAGCGTAAAAATGCAGATCCAAAAACTTCATGGACAGCCAAACTTTTTGCTAAGGGTGAAAATACCATCTTAAAAAAAGTTGTGGAAGAAGCAGGCGAGTACTGTTTTGCCCATAAAGACAATGATGATGCGGAAATGGTCTATGAAGCGGCTGATTTAACCTACCATATGCTAGTAGCCCTTGCAAGTAAAAACATTGCTCCTGATAGAATCAAACAAGAACTCGCTCGTCGTTTCGATATGAGTGGTATTGCTGAGAAAAACGCACGTAAGGATTAGCTTTGAAAGCAAAAATCATCGCCTTTGTACATAATCTGATTAGTTATGATTATATGCTTTTTGGGGGTGTTTTTGTCTTTTTTTTACTTTTTATTATTCTCTCTATTGTCTTACGACGTAAAATAGGTCTAGCACTCTTTTTTTTACTTTTTGGTTTTGTGATTTTGATTGTAGGTCCCACAGTAGGGTATAGTGAACTCCATAAGTATCTTTTTAAATCTGAAGTCAAGATAATTTCGCAAAAAAGACTCATTTTTACCCCTGCAATTGTACTCAAAGGCTCTTTAAAAAATGTTTCTAAATTTGATTTTAAAGAGTGTAAAATTACGGCCTATGTTCATAAAAAGAGTAAAAATAAACTGAGAAATATTATGTATCAATTTAAACATATTCAAAAAATGTCGATGCTTGAGTCAGATATACAAAAGGGACAAACAAGAAATTTTAAATTGATTATAGAACCTTTTAGCTATAAAAAAAGTTATGATATTTCTATAAAAGCGAGTTGCAGATGACCTTGTTAAACTATGTCCATTATATTGCCTTAGGTGTTATTGCTTTGCTCTTTTTGCTTGGTGTTATCTCCTCTTTTCGTCAATCTGATAAAAAAATGATTTTTGGGATGCTTATTTCAACTGTAGTGGTTTCTCTATTTTTAGCCGTTTTTTCGGTTTTGGTTGTAGATAAATATACAAAAAAAGCTTCCTTGCATAGACTCAAAAATAAACGTCTTTTAAACTTAGAAAAAATTGTTTATACCGGTTTTGTGAAAAATGAAGGAAAGTTCCCGATTGGAAAGGTGAAACTTGAGGTAAAACTTGTAAATAAAGGGCATGCAACAGGCAATGTCAAAGGCGGAAACTTTTATAAGGCAAGTGGCTTTTTTGATTTTTTTAGTGGTGGTTACAATATGAATTATAAACCACAAACCATTACAAAAGTAGTTGTGGTTGCAAAAAATCTTAAACCCGGAGAGAAAAAACGGTTCCGATTTTACTTTGATTATCCGGGCTATTTTAGAAATGTGGCACAGTTTACAAAACTTTCATGCCATTAGTATTTTAGTCCAACTTTTTTAAGGGCTTGGTTGATATTTTTGATTTGAGTATTTTTATTTCTACACCATTGGGGTGCAAGAAGAGAATCATCATCAATGCCTGCTGTAACTCTTTGCACACTTACATTTTTTGGTTTCATAAGCAGAGATTTGACTAAAACATCAAGGTATTCATCTTCACTAATGGGAGTGAATTCTCCTCTTTTATATTCATTGGCAAGGGCTGTTTTTTTGACAACATAGAGTGGATGGTATTTGACAGAATCTATGCCCCATTCATAGGCTGCTTTTGAAGTTTCAAGCATCATTGACTGCGTTTCACCCGGTAAGCCAAAAATGAGGTGTCCACAGACATTGAGTCCTGCTTGCTTTGATTTGAGAATCCACTCTTTGACATTTTGGCTATCATGCCCACGGTTAATCTTCACAAGGGTTTCATCGTAAACAGATTGAATGCCAAACTCTATCCAAATCTCTTTGTCTTCATTGAGTTTGCTTAAAAAATCGAGTGTTTCTTGGGTAATGCTATCTGAACGAGTACCAATGCTGAGTCCCACAACATTTTCAAAAGAGAGGGCTTTTTCATAGAGGGCTTTAAGTGTCTCAAAAGGGGCATAGGTATTTGTGAAAGATTGAAAATAGACGAGAAATTTTTGTGCTCCATACTCTTTTTGCTGGCGTTTGGAGATAGCCTCAAACTGAATTTCGAGTTGTTTGAGTTGTTTGTCTAAAAAAGGATTTTCTTTTGAGTCTAAATTAAGATGGAAACCTTTGAGGGCTTGAACAGTATCTGTACTTGCTGAAAATGAGTCATTTTCACAAAAAGTACAGCCTCCCTTAGCAACGGTGCCGTCTATATTTGGGCAAGTAAAACCAGAGATATTAATGCCTACTTTATAAACTTTCGCACCAAATTTATCTTTGAGATAGCTCCCGTATGTATAGATTTGCTGCATTAAACGATGTACTTTCCTGTAAAACAAGCCGTACAGTATTTTTCTTCATGCATATCAGAATTAACACTTCTAAGGAGTGCTTCTTCATCAAGATAGGCAAGGGAGTCTGCTTCTACAAAATCACAGATCTCTTGTGTACTCATGTTCGCAGCAATCAGTTTGTCTTTGCTTGGTGTATCTACCCCATAAAAACATGGGTCAGTCGTAGGTGGCGAAGAGATACGCATATGCACTTCACTCGCCCCTGCCTCTTTGAGCATACGTACAATGCGTCGTGAGGTTGTGCCACGAACTATAGAGTCATCTACGACAATGACACGTTTACCTTTGATGATGTCAATCATAGGAGAGAGTTTCATTTTGACTTTCAAATCGCGCATCTCTTGTGTTGGTTCTATAAAAGTACGACCGATGTAGTGGTTACGCATAATCCCCATTTCATAAGGAATACCGCTCTCTTGGGCATAACCTATAGCAGAAGGCACACCACCATCAGGAACAGGGACAACTAAATCGGCTTCTACAGGAGCAATTTTTGCAAGCTCTTGACCCATCGTTTTACGTGCTTGATAGACTGATTGTCCAAAGACAGAGGAGTCAGGGCGTGCAAAATAGACATACTCAAAAATACAATGCTTTGGAGTTGGTTCAAAAATTTTGATAGATTGTGGTTCTTTACCCTCTTCAAATATAAGCAATTCTCCCGGTTCGACATCTCTGATAAAAGTGGCACCCACCAAATCAAATGCACATGTTTCACTTGCCACGATGTAGCCACCATTTGGCAATTGACCTAAACTCAAAGGACGAAAACCGTGACGGTCTCGAACAGCAAACATTTTTGTGCGGCTTAAAATAACAAGAGAAAAAGCTCCTTCAATTCTTTGGACTGCATCAATAATTCTCTCAATCAGCTTCTCTTTTGAACTCTTTGCAATGAGGTGAATAAGATTTTCCGTGTCCATAAAGGTTTGAAAAATAGCCCCTTTTTTAATGAGAGCATCACGAACTTCTTGCGCATTTGTAAGGTTACCATTGTGGACAATTGCCATTTCACCCAAATCATAGCGTGCAAAGACTGGCTGTGCATCTAAAATAGAGTCATCTCCTGCGGTTGAGTAGCGAGTATGTCCAATGGCTGATGTACCACTTAATGTTTGGAGTTTGGCTTCATCAAAAACACGCATCACTAAACCGCGTTTTTTAATAGTGTGGAGTTTGTTTCCATCTGCAGAACTAATTCCTGCTGCTTCTTGACCACGATGCTGTAGCGCATGGAGTGAAAAGTAAGCCAGCTTTGACGCTGCTTCGTGATTATATATCCCAACAACAGCACATTTTTCATTCATATTTTCGTGCAAAAGAGTATCCTTCATAAATAGTACTGCAATTATACAGAAATTTTCTTATTTGGAATTTATAATTTTTTGGAACCAAAATTGCTTTATTTTAAAAAATATCCCAATAAAGGTAGGCTTATGGACATTGTACTGCGAAACAATCTCATTCTTATCACGACAGGATTTAAGACACTCTCTACCCCATGGATGAAAGATTTTTTAAATCATCACTCCCGTGGGATGCTTTTTTTGCCAAAGGCTGTCTTGGTGTTTAGAAATGAAACACTCACAAATGAGAGAGAAGAGTTCTTGCATCAGTTGAGTGAGCATCATGCAAAAATTCATGACTTTAATCATGAATTCTTCTTGAGAAGTATGCTCAAATATGGCAATCAACCAATTCGCATTGAGTTAGAAAAGCAAGAAGAGCCTGAAGTGGTAAAGGTAAATTTGTATGCTTATGACAAAAATACTGTACTTATATCGCTCAATTTTCCAAATACTTGGGTAATAAGTTATCTGCGTTCACAACTTGATGTATATATTGAAAAAGGGACAGATGTCTCTTTGGTGGTGGATGTTTCTGATTTTAAAGCAAAGGCACGGCTTGAGAGAGCATTAAATAAACGCCATATATTGCATTATCAAATACAATATATTTACGATAACCATTTTATGTCTAAGCTCTATAGCGACTTTGCCAATTTTAGTTTTGGTGATTTGTGTGAAGAGGAAGAAGAGGATGAAAACTTACACTTTTATACTGTGTTAGAGTGTCCTGTGGGAGCAAGCCAAGATGCACTCAAAAAGAGTTATAAAAAACTTGTGAAAGTGTATCATCCCGATAAAATTATTCACGATAGTCCGCATATGATAGACCACTATACACAAAAATTCCAGTTACTTCAAGAGGCTTATACTGCTTTGCGAGTGGTTAGTTAAGGGTACTTTTTTCTACTAAAATTGAAAAATCGTCGCTAGAAAAAAGGGCAAGTTCTTTGCCCTGAAGCTGTGTGAGTTCTTTAGAAAAACCACATTTTGAAAAAAGAATAATTTGATTTGGTGCAAGATGGAGTCTTTGGCACTTCTCATTGATTTTGTGTAACTCTTTTTTATTGATTTTATGATTTTTCCATTTGCATTCACCAACATAAATTTTATGATCATCTGTAATGGTGAGAATGTCTATTTCCATATCTGCATCCCAGTAACTTCCTGAACTGATGATTTGGGCATCTCTTAGATGGTAATTGAGGAGTATTTCGCTTAGCTCTTCGAAAACTAAACTTGTGTAGGAGTTGCGTTTTTCTTCAAAATTTTGGAGGACTTGAGTAAAATCACCTGCCTGAATCTGTTTGAGCTGTGGTGCAATAAAGTAAAACCAAAACCGTACAAAAGGGTGGGTAAAAAGAACTTTATGTGAGATACGATGGCGGGCATCTTTGCGTTTGAGCTTTGCATTTGGATTTTTTTCACGAGGATGTTTTTCTCGTGAATATTCCATTTGAATTACCCCTGCTTCTTGTAAAAAATGGAGTGCACCACCCCCATTGCCATTGTTGAGTCCTGCTCTTTTAAAAGCGGAAAATATTCTTCTGTCACCAACAGCTAGGGCTTGCAAGAGGCGTTTGTTGTTTGCATCATTGGCAGTGAGTGCTTGCATTTTTGTATGAAGCACATCAAAATTATCAAGAATATGTGTTTTTATAAGAGAGGTGATTGGTTTGGAAGTGTCTATACTCCACTCTAAACCTCCAAAAACAGAAAAGTAGGCGATGAGTGTCTCCATGTCATCAGGGAAATTTCTTCTATAAAAAGAGCGAAATTGTTCAAGTAGTTTGAGGTTTGTCATGAGATGAATGGATCTATTTAATAGACTTTAATTCTATTGCGTCCATCTTCTTTGGCCATATAGAGATTTTTATCGACTATCATAAGGTATTCATCGGTAAAGCCTTTGTTAAAAAGTTTTTCCGGCTCAATGTCCATCATTCCCATACTTACAGTTGTTTTGATGATTTGTTCATGATATAACAGTTCTGTTTGTGCAAATTCTTCTCGAATATTATCTAAAATAAAAAAACCTTTTTTCTTGTCAATTGTTGGTAGCATAATCACAAACTCTTCTCCTCCATAACGAATAATCATATCGGAACTCCTAATATGCTTTTTGACAATTTTGACAAAGAGTTGTAAAACCTGATCCCCTGCAAGATGTCCGTAGGTGTCATTGACATCTTTAAAATTATCTAAGTCACACATAGCGAGTGTAAAACGGCTGTTTGTTGCTAAGGCAAGTTCGTATTGACTCTCAAAAAGGTCAGCGAGTGCATGGCGATTGAGTGAGCCTGTGAGACTATCTTTGACAATGCGTTTGTTAATCATGATTTGATCAAGTAAAAAGAGTTCTGTTCCAATGTCTAAAGAGATGATCTCGCATTTTTCAAGATAGGTGATTAAAATCTTATACTCTTCATCTTCTATCATGTCATAAATATGTTGTGCATAGTAGTGAAGCTTTTCATGAATGGCATAGAGATTTTTGTATTTTGAATTATTTTGGATGGTTTTTTTGCCATCACCATGAAGCCATTTTCCAAAGGCACATAAAGTATGATTGAGTTCTGGAAATTTACTTTTATCTTTTGTTTTAATATGTTCGGCAAGATTGCTCAGCCAAATTAAATGTGCTTCATAATGAACAATAAGATTTTTTTCACTTAAATCTGAAAGTGAATTTCTTCTTATGTTGTTTTTAGAAGTAAGTCGTTTGAGATAGTGAAGAAGATAGATACGTGCAATACTATTTTCAAGGGTCTCAAAAAGATTTAACAACTTGATGATATGCGAATTTTTATTGGCTTGAATGTTGTTGAAGACTATTTTACTTTTAATCCAAGAGACTTCATTCATCATGACTGCAAAGGGTATTTCCATAGAAACTTTATACTCCGTTAATACTTCAAATTTTTGAATGAGTGTTTCACTTTGAAAAGGAGCTGTTAAAATTTCAAAGATTTGTGCATAATAATCAAGAATTTTTTGAACACGTGAGTCATGATGTAACTCAATTACTGTTGTATGTTTGGAGATAAACTCCTCGTAAAAAGCATCTTTGTCTTTGAGGAGGGCATTACATTCTAAGAGCATTCGTATTCCTATTTATTATTTTACAAGTTGGAAAAATTATATCTACTTCTAACTTAAACATAGAGATTATTTAGGAAAAACTTGCTAAGATGAGTTACTTTGAAAATTTGGAGTCTCTTATGAAAATAGTATCTTGGATTGTTGGTGTTATGGTGAGTTTGTTGCTTGTAGTGTATGTTCTTGCATTTACTGCCTTTGGAAATGGTTTACTGCAACCAACTATAGAATCAAAAATACAAGCAGCCACAAAGCTTGATGCAAAATTGCAAACTTTTTCTTTGAGTATGAGCCATATTAAAATAGTTTTAGCACTTAGTAAAGACAACATGATTGTAATAGAAGGAGATTACTCACTTTTTGCACAATCTTTTGCTCTTGACTATAATGTAAAACTTGAAGCACTTCAAGCATTGCAAGCACTCACACAAACACCATTGCAAGGCTCTTTGCACACAGATGGAAAAGTGGTGGGTGATATGGCATTTTTACAGGTGAATGGAAAAAGTGATGTGGCAAAAAGTGCGACAACTTACCATGTAGAACTTACTGATTTGAATCCCACTTCGATTATTGCCAAAATAGAGAATGCTCGTTTAGAGGCACTCCTTTTTATGCTCAAGCAAAAGGCTTATGCAAGTGCAGCAATTGATTTGAATGTTAATTTTAAAAATATTCATCCGCATCACCTCAATGGCGATATAAAATTTAT
The DNA here is from genome assembly GCA_015487265.1 of Sulfurimonas sp. Taxonomy (GTDB): domain Bacteria; phylum Campylobacterota; class Campylobacteria; order Campylobacterales; family Sulfurimonadaceae; genus Sulfurimonas. The sequence continues at coordinate 21,522 of WFQD01000321.1, forward strand.
AACATTACATGGAAAATTAGCACCAGATGTACTCAAAAAAGATTTTAACATTACAATTCCACGAACAGCATTTGCCATGAACCTTGATGCTAAATTGCATGGCGATGATGTTGATTATAGTTACCTCTTAGACTCTAATCTTGCAAAAGTTACTTCATCGGGAAAAGTACGACCTGAACCACTGCAAGTAGCACTCAAATATGCACTTAATGTCAAAGAGCTGGCTCTTTTAAAACCTATCAGTGGGGCTGATGTCAGAGGGGCTCTTAAACTCAATGGAGAAGTGAAGGGAAGTAAAGAGAAGATGAATGTAAGCGGACAGAGTGACATTGCTGCATCTTCAACAACATTTTTAGCAACACTCAAAAATTTTGCACCTGCTACACTCCAGGCAAAAATCAGACATTTGAAATTGCAAAAACTTCTATATATGGTAAAACAACCCCATTTTACAGATGGGCTTTTTGATTTGGATGTAAATATTGCTAATGCAAATGTGAAAAAATTACAAGGTGTTGTGACTTCTACAATACGACAAGGTCGTGTTGATAATGCCTATATTACTAAGGCTTATAGCTTTAAGTCCATGATGCCAAGGACAAGATTTGATGCAAAAACATATACAAAACTACAAGCAGGCATAGCAGATACAAAAGTTGATTTTAACTCGAACCTTGCTAACTTTGACATACAAAGTGCTAAATTTAAGCTCAATGATGCTTCTTTAGTGAGTGACTATAGTGTAAAAGTTGCCGATTTGAACAAACTGTATTTTGCCACAGAGAGACATCTTAAAGGGGGCATTACTGCTAAGGGTGAATTGAGAAAGGCAAAAGATTTAGATTTTACAATGCACTCAGACATTGCAGGTGGTGCAGTAGATGCAAAATTACATAACGATGACTTCCATGCTACTCTCGCTTCATTAAATACTCTGAAAATTTTAGATATACTCATCTACCCAAAAATCTTTGATGCTGCAATTGATGGTGTTTTAGATTATAACCTTGTTAAACAGAGTGGTGCATTTGATGGGAAATTAACGCAAGGACTCTTTACAAAAAATCAAGTACTTGATTTGACAAAACAGTATGCTCGCATTGATTTATATAAACAAAGATTTCAAGGGGATGTAAATGCCAAGATACGTCAAGAGCATATTCTTGCTTCGCTTAATTTAAAGTCTAACACATCTTCAATTGTCACAAAAAACACGAAACTGAACTCTAAAACGCAACAAATCGACTCAAAAATTGCCATTAATGCCAATGGAAACCCTATAAATATTGGACTCAAAGGCAATGTGTCTCGACCAAAAGTCTCTATTGATGCCAATAAGTTAATGAAAAAAGAGGCAACAAAAGCTGTAAAAAAACAGCTTGGCAAACTTTTTGATAAGCTTTTTTGATTGCCCCCCCCCATTTTCCCTAGGGCTCAAATTAGGGCACCTCTAAAAACCCAAGCTAATCAGTATGAAAC
>WFQD01000322.1 GCA_015487265.1 Sulfurimonas sp.
CTTTTTATATAGTTTCACTTAATGATATTAGTGGTTTAGTAGGGTTACAAACCTTACTTCAACAGGAAAAAGATTCCTTAGAAGAGAAAGTTTCTTTACGAACGATAGAACTACAAAAAGAAATTCAAAGAAAAAAAGTTATTCAAGCTAAGCTTGAATCTATGGTTTATGTGGATTATCTAACAGGATTACCAAATAGAAAACATTTTAATCAAAAATTAGAACTCTTCATGCAAGAAATTTCAAGTAAAAAAAGTTATGATTTTTCTCTTTTTTTTATTGATTTAGATGGATTCAAATCTATCAACGATACTTTAGGACATAATGCAGGAGATGAATTACTTATAGAAGTCGCAAAAATTCTTCAAAAATCTGTGCGTAATAATGATTTTGTAGCACGTTTGGCAGGAGATGAATTTGTGATACTAGTTGATCAAATTCGTGAAAAAGATGATATAGAACATATTGGAAAAAATATTTTATCATCAATGAGTCAGCCTATTACAGTTGCCAGAAACCATAAAATTTCTATCTCTTGTAGTATCGGAATCCTTATGAATCCTTCAAAAGATTTAGACAAATATACAATGCTTTCTTTGTCTGATAGGGCTATGTATAGAGTAAAAGAAAATGGCAAAAAATCCTACTGCTTTTTTGATGAATGTATGTTTGAAGAGTTTCACCAAAAAGTCGATTTAATGAAAAAAATAGATGATGCTTTAAAAAATGATGAATTTTATATAGAGTATCAGCCTGTGTGTAATCAAGAGGGTATCATTCTTTCATGCGAAGCACTTGCTAGATGGCGACATCAAGGTCAAAATATTTCTCCTTTTTATTTTATTCCTATTTTAGAAGAAAAAGGACTTATTAACTCTTTTACCTATGATGTAATTGATATGGTATTTCGAGATTTTGAAAACGGTTTAGATGTAGGGAGTGTATCTATTAATTTTTCTGCATTTCAGTTCTATGATACAAAACTTCTCTCATTTTTAAAAGAGAAAGCTCGTAAATTTCCTCATTTTACAAAAAAAATAAATTTTGAAATCACAGAGGGTGTTTTTACAACAGATCCTGAACTTGTACATGATAAACTCACTACTATAAGAGCATTGGGGCATAAAATTTATATAGATGATTTTGGAACAGGATACTCCTCTTTTGATTATATTCGTAAATACCCTATAGATGTCTTGAAAATAGATAAAGTTTTTGTGGATGAAATTTTAGAAGATGAAAAACAGTATAAGCTTCTTAAAGGAATGCTCTCTTTTGCTGATTCTCTTGAGATGAGCATTATTGTAGAGGGAGTGGAGCAAGAAGAACAAGTGAAGTATATAAATGCATTAGACATTGATTTACGTTTTCAGGGATATTATTTTTATAAGCCAATGACATTAGAGAATCTTTTTAAAATGATTTAATATTATATTAAGAGATAAATTTATATAATATGAATACTTATTCATTTATTGAGATTTATGAATAATACTACTATTTTTAAGAACAATGTATAAAAATATATTTATTTTTTAGGCTCCTCTAAACCTTTAAATTCTAGATAGTATACATTGTTTCTTAAAATCTTTTGGTGAAATTAACAGACATTTAAGAGCTATTTTAATAAAATATGAATGTTCATTCATATATCCATATTGAATGACAAACTATTTTTCAGAACTGTATGAGAAGGTTTTATTCTTCTTGTATGGTTCCTCTCCTTGGGTCTCTAAAATTTTCGATGATAGTGATTAAGCTTTCTGAATCTTCTCTTGTTTCTACTTGAATGTTTTTTGTCTTTAAAATATTTATAATAGTTTTTATATAAGTCAAAAATTTCTCTTCAATAACACTACTCAAAGCGATACTAACATCTATCTCTGCAGGTACAATACCTATAACACTCGATTTTGGAAGTGGCTTTGCCATTAGCTCTAATATGTCAAAACATTGCAATACACCTATTTCATGTGCTCCACCAGAATTAAGTCCATAGCCTGTAAGTTTTTCAGAAGGTATATGATAAATACTACCAGGATCATCTTCTATTTCTATCGCATCTAAAATAAGAATTTCTTCATACTCCATAAATAGATTGAGCAGATTAATCCCCTCCACACCACCATTTATAATCTCTATAGAGGGAGAAAAAGTGTAGTTTTTTTGCAAATATTGGGTTGCATAAATGGCTACTCCATCATCTTTTTCTAAAATATTACCAATGCCAAGAAGGGCTATACTGTTCATGTGTCTTCCTTAAAATAGTTTTGTATTAGCAATGAATATGCATTCTCTTTTGAATGATTATATTTAAACTCAAATTCTTTGAGATAGTATGGAAAGTATTCATCTGTAATACCTTTGTAAAGTGTGATATGCTGCTCAAAATAGTTCCAAAAATCTACAATTTTATTGTGATGTGTAGAGAGTTTCATAATTTTATGCTTACGCTTAAATTTATAGAACTCTTTAATATATGCATCTTCTACATTGTCTTGTAGAAATTGTTGTTTATACTTTTGTAGTGAAGGCATTAGAATAGTATATATATGCCCTATATAGTCAAATGTTAAGAAATTGTGTGCATCAAAAATAGCTTTTTTCTCTTTTTGTTTAGATACCTCTAAATAGTAGTATTCATCATATTCGCATATCTTATCTCTAACATGAATATAGTTTTCTTCACAAATTTGAGCACTTATCATTCTAAATGTATGATAATACTGTTTTGCCGAGATATAAGAAATTTGTAAAAGTTTGGAAGCTTCAAAGGTACTTTTATTACTCAGATAGCATTCCATTAAAAAAAGTATTTTATTGATTTTTCTTATAGATATTTTTTTATGGCATACTGAACACTTCACTCTTGTGTCTTTAAGACGGTAAACATAATTATTACAAAAGAGACATTCGCTAAGCCAATACATATAAGTCCTAAAATTATATAAGAAAGCTAAATATTTAGCTTCTTTTTATGTAATATAGTCTAAAATTCTTTAAAGTTGAATAAACATTCACTCTCTATCAAAGGAAATTTGTGGAATTAGGATTTTTTATAATACTCTGGTACGGTGTATTACATGCATTTGGGCCTGACCATTTGACTGCTATTGCTGATTTTTCTATTGGGAAGTCTATGAAAAAAACGATGTTAATTACTATTGCATTTGCTTTTGGACATGGTATGACACTATTTATTTTTGCAAAAATTTTAGAATATTATAATCTTCCTGAGAATGTTACGGCTTATGGTGATATAATTTCTTCAACAGTTATTATTGGGATGGGAGTTTATCTCCTCTATATGTTTTTTGCAGATAAAATACATCTTAATAAACATCTTCATGAGGGAAGAGAACATATACATATTTACTTTGGTAAAGAACATTCACATAATGATACTGTAGTATCTACTTCTGCTTGGACTATGGGTGCATTAATGGGTATGGGAGGTGTTCGTGGTATGTTAGTTACATTGGGTATGTTACAAGGTAATACTATTGATTTTAGTATGGTTCTTGCGTTTGTTACAGGAGTAAGCTTAGTGTTTGTAAGTTTTGGTGGAGTAATTTTATATCTCAATAAAGAGTTTTTAACAAATAAAACAAGCGTCAGAAGAGTTTTTTTCACTGCTGGTTTAATATCAATGGCTGTTGGAACAGATATGCTTTTAGCATAAAAATTATGAAAAAGGAAATATAATATATGTGTGCAGATTGTGGATGTAGTATAACAGGAATAACTTTAGGCGATGGTGAAGCACACCATAATCATGATCACAATCATAGTCACTCTCATGAGCATCAAGCGGCACATGAAACACTCCATCATAACCCTCAGCTCAATGATACAAAGACTATTAGTGTGATAACAAAAATTTTAGATAAAAATAATCATGAAGCAGCACATAATCGTGCACATTTTGATAATCACAATGTGTTATCTATAAATCTAATGAGTTCTCCTGGTAGTGGAAAAACAACACTTTTAGAAAATATGGCTGAGATGACTAGTTTTCAATTTGGTGTGATTGAAGGTGATTTAGAAACTTCAAGAGATGCTGATAGAATTAAAGCGAAAGGTATTCCTGCATTTCAGATACAAACAGGTTCAGCATGCCATTTAGATGCATTTATGGTGCATAAAGGACTACATGATATGCCACTTTATGATATTGATGTCTGTTTTATAGAGAATGTAGGTAATCTTGTATGTCCTGCCTCTTATGATGTGGGGAGTCACCTCAATATTGTGCTTGTCTCTATCCCAGAGGGGAGTGATAAAATAGAAAAATACCCTGTTATGTTTCGTCAAGCAGATTTAATCTTGATTACTAAAACAGATTTAATAGAGTATTTTGATTATGACTTAGAACATGAAAAAAAAGAAGCTCGAAAAATTAAACCTGGTGTAGATATTTTAGAAGTAAATATGAAAGATAAAGGTTCTATTCAAAAAGTAATTGATTGGATAGAGTTTAAAAGAAAGATGAGAGGATAATATGTGTTTATCTATACCAAGTAAGGTTGTTAAAATAGACAAAGAAAAAAATGTTGCTACTGTAGATACAATGGGTGTCACAAGAGAAGCAGGACTTGAGCTTATGCAAGAGGATGAAGTGAAAATAGGGGATTATGTTTTGCTTCATATCGGTTTTATTATGAATAAAATTGATGAAGAGGATGCTTTGGAATCTCTCAAAGTTTATAAGGAAATCTTGGAAAAACTTGATGAAGAAGAGCGGCGTCAACTCGTAGAAGATGATGATAACTGTGCAAATAGAGGTGCTTAAATGTCAATGCTACAGTTAAAAGATTTATATGATGGTTTCCGTGACCCTCAAGTGATAGAAGGTTTTGCTAAACTGATAAAAGAAGAAGCAAAAAAACTTACTAAACCCATTAATATAATGGAGGTATGTGGTGGGCATACACACTCTATTATGAAATTTGGTCTGCCACAACTTTTACCTGAAAATATCAACTTTATTCATGGACCAGGATGTCCTGTATGTGTCATGCCAAAAGAGCGTATTGATCATGCTTATATTTTATCTTTACAAGAGGGTGTTATTTTAGTAACTTTAGGTGATATGATTAAGGTTCCTGGGAGTAAAGGAAGTTTACAAGATGCACGAGTAAAAGGTGCTGATGTGCGTTTTGTTTATTCCCCTTTAGATACTTTGAAAATTGCAGAAGAAAATCCTGAGAAAAAAGTTATTTTTTTTGCTATTGGCTTTGAAACCACAACACCTATGACAGCCTCCTTGATTGATATTGTTCTTAAACGAAAAATTACGAATATCTTGTTTCATATGAATCATGTTACTGTCCCTGAAGTCATGGTAGAACTTATAGACAGTAGAGATGAACATATAGATAGCTATAATAATCAAATAGATGCTTTTTTAGGACCAAGCCATGTAAGTGTTATTACCGGAAGTAAAATCTATGAACAGTTTCCAAACAAATATAATCGTCCTGTAGTTGTTGCTGGTTTTGAACCTGTAGATGTGATGGAAGGCATTTATATGATAGTAAAACAATTTACTCAAAACAGATGTGAACTTGAAATAGAGTATAAGCGTTCTGTTTCACGAGAAGGAAATAAAAAAGCACAAGCTCTTATAGAAAAGTATTTTGAAAAAGCAGATTTATTTAAATGGAGAGGGCTTGGCAATGTTCCTGATAGTGGATATAAGCTTAAAAATGAATTTGCTACTATAGATGCTGAAAAAATTTACAAAAATGTGTTGCCAATAGATGAAATAGAAGACCATAAACTTTGTATCTGTGGAGATATACTTCGTGGTATGGCAAAACCTCATGAATGCACTATTTTTGGAACTGCATGCAAACCATCCTCACCTCTTGGAAGCTGCATGGTGAGCAGCGAGGGTGCATGTGCTGCATATTATAAATACGGGAATTTAATTTAATGCAAAAAAATGTAAGCTTAGCAATGGGCAATGGTGGACTTGAAAATAATGAACTGATTACAAAAGTATTTTATAAAGCTTTTCAAAATGATATTTTAGAAAAAAGTGAAGATGCTGCTGTCATTGAGAATGGTAAACTTGCATTTAGCACTGATAGCTTTACTGTAAGCCCACTTTTTTTCCCAGGTGGAGATATAGGAAAATTATCTATTTGTGGTACATGCAATGATTTAGCAATGATGGGTGCTAAACCAAAGTATCTTACATGTAGTGTTATTATAGAAGAGGGTTTTGCTATAAGAGAGCTAGAAAAGATTGTTCATAGTATGCAAAAAGAACTTAAAAAAAATGGTGCTATCATCGTCTCTGGTGACACAAAAGTAGTACCACAGGGAAGTGTAGATAAGATTTTCATAAATACTACAGGGATAGGTATTATAGAACAAAAAGGGATCAGTTCAAACAATATATCAAAAGAGGATGTCATTATTGTGAGTCGCGATATTGGTCGTCATGGAGCATCTATCTTTGCAGCACGAGAGGGAATAGAACTTACTACTACATTAGAGAGTGATTGTGCCTCTTTAATACAGCAGGTAGAAGCCCTGATAAATGCAGATATAAAGATAACAGCACTGCGTGATGCAACTAGAGGTGGTGTGAGTGCCGTGCTGAATGAATGGGCAAAACAGTCCAATATCTGTATAGAAGTAGAAGAAAGAAGTATTCCTATTTCTGATGAAGTTTATGGAATTTGTGAAATGCTTGGTTTTGAAGCAGTTAATTTAGCAAATGAAGGTACATTTGTTTTAGCAGTAAAACAAGAGGATATGAAAAGAGCTTTAGATGTTTTACATAGCTTTGAGAATTCTGTCAATGCTGTGGAGATAGCAAGTGTAAGTGATGCCTATATGCAAAAAGTTATCTTAAAAAGTCCCCATGGTACAAAACGATTTTTAGATGTCCCCACGGGAGAACTACTTCCAAGGATTTGTTAATTGTGCGTGTGACACTTTTAGTTACTTCTTTTAATTCCCTCTCACAACTTCTTTTTACTTATCTGAAAGATAAGGGAATGAAGGTTGATGTAATTTTTGCCCGTAATGATGTAACAATTATAAAAGAGTTACAGGTCTTTTCTCCAGATATGGTCCTTGCCCCTTATTTACATTATTTTCTTCCAAAAGAAGTCTATGAAAAATATTTAACTTTTATTTTTCACCCTGGAATTGTTGGAGATAGAGGAGCTTATTCTTTAGAAAGAGCATTAAATTCTAAGGAATGGGGTGTTTCTATTATAAAAGCAAATGAACTTTATGATGGTGGCGATATTTATGCTACGACCTCTTTTAAAGTCAGACAAACATATAAAGCAAGTCTCTATAGAAATGAAGTAAAAGAGAGTTACTTTGCACTTTTAAAGACTTTTTTTTCTAATGTAAAAGAGAATAAAAAAATACCTCAGATTTTAAATCCACTCAATACAAAAGAAAATATCACAATTGATTGGGAAGAGGATACAACACAAATTATCGTAAAAAAGATAAATAAGCTTGATAGCATACCTGGTATTATGGATGAAATTCTTGGTATGAAAGTAGCACTTTTTGGAGCACATGCGGAAGAAAAACTATTTGGAAAAAAAGTCAAAGAAGTACTCGCAAAACGCGATGGAGCAATCTGTCTTACTACAAAAGATGGGGCTGTTTGGATTTCACACCTTAAAGAGTTACATGGGTTTAAACTTCCTGCCACATATGTACTTAAAGAGAAAATAAGTGGTATAAAAGAGAGTAGAATACCTCTTCTTTTTAATAAATCTTATGAAACATTTTATGAACTCAGTGTAGAGATGAAAGAGAAAGTTGCTTATCTCTCTTTTGATTTTCATAATGGTGCAATGAGTTCTGAACAGTGTATTCGTCTAAAATATGCCATAGAGTACATTAAAGATGAGTGTGATGTTTTAGTTCTTTGTGGAGGAAAAGATTTTTTTAGTAATGGAATTCATCTCAATATTTTAGAAGATTCTAAAAAACAGGGAGAAGATGGCTGGAGCAATATTAATGCGATGAATGATTTAATAAAGTCTATTTTAGAAGCAGAAGATGTAGTGACAGTTGCAGCTTTAAGAAATAATGCAGGAGCTGGTGGTGTTTTTTTAGCACTTGCTTGTGACAAAGTTGTTGCAAAGGAAAGTGTTGTGCTTAATCCTCACTATAAAACTTTAGCTTTAAGTGGTAGTGAATATCATAGTTATACACTTCCAAAAAGGGTAGGTCAAGTTATGGCAGAAAAAATGCTTGATGAAGCACTCCCAATCTCTGCATCTTATGCAAAAAATATTGATATGATAGATAAAATTTATACCTCGGAACTTTTTTTTAAAAAGTTACATGAATATGCTTTAACACTCTACTCGCAAGATTTTATATGGGAAAAACAAAACAATCTAGAAGATCAAAGGGATAAAATGGAACAGTGCAAAATGCAAGAGTTAGAGAAAATGTACCCTGAGTTTTGGGATAATGAAAGTGCCTTTCATAAATATCGTAAAGAATTTGTTTATAAAATATGCAAACAAAAAACACCAGAATATTTACGAGGAGTAAATTATGCATGAATATAGTGTTGTTCAAGCACTTCTACAACAGATTGATGATATAGCTAAAGAGAATGATGCAACAAGGATTACAAAGATAGTTACAAAAATAGGTGTTATGAGTGGTATAGAAACTCACCTTTTAGAAGTAGCTTTTAATACTTTTAAAGAAAAAACCATCTGTGATTCGGCAGAATTCATCATAAATGTACAAGCACTTACTATAAGGTGTAGGGCTTGTCAAGCAGTAAGTGAACTTGAAAAGATTCATTACTGTTGTCAAGAGTGTGCATCGACGGATGTAGAGGTAATAGATGGGGAAGAGATGTTCCTTATGAGTTTGGAGATGGAGTAAAATTATGCAAGAATATTGGGAAAGTTATATGAAGCCAATTGATAATAAAGCAGCTATAGTTGCATTTAATGCGAGCGCTGGCGATTATGCACCAGATACAGAGTATATGTATGTTGCTTTTGTCAAAATACGATTAAAACACCCAAAAAAAGATGGGCTGGTTACACAAGAGGAATCGGATGATATTGGCTTTATTGAGGATAGAATTGAACTTGAATCTCTTCGCTATCGAGTAGGAAAATATATTGGACGCATTATCAGTGATGGACATGTCACTTTTATCTATTATTTGAAGCTAGATTTTGAATGGGAGAACGTTGTTAAGGATGCGATGAGTTATTTTGAAAATTACAGTTTTGAATTTGGATCTCGCATAGATTCTCAGTGGGATGTGTACCAAAAATTACTCTTCCCCACTCTAAAACAATGGCAAATAATAAGTAATCATCACGCATGTAATCAATTAAAAGAACAAGGGGATAACCTTCAGATTCCTCGTGCTATTGAGCACAAAGCCTATTTTAAAACAACCGATGCAAGAGATCTATTTTTGCACGAAATAGAATCACAAGGTTTTAAACTCCAAAAAGAAATAAAGAATCAATCAGTAAATGGAGTGGTTTTTTATCGTATCGATTCGCCGTTTTACTATGATATTGATGAGCTTACATTACAGCTTATCGATTTAAGCAATCTTTTTGATGGAGAATATGATGGTTGGGAATGTAGTCTTGTTAAAAT
>WFQD01000323.1 GCA_015487265.1 Sulfurimonas sp.
AAATGGACACTACACTTTTGATATGCAAGATTTTGAACAAAAGATAGCCAAAGATACAAAACTGCTTCTACTTTGTTCCCCACATAATCCTGTAGGACGGGTTTGGAAAAAAGAGGAGTTATCAGCAATTTTAGCTGTTTGCAAAAAACATAATATTGTCGTTTTTGCAGATGAAATTCACTCTGATTTAGTGTATACTCCCAACAAGCATACCCCTTTTGCTTCTTTAGAGGGTGCAAAAGAGGTCACGCTCACTGCTATAGGTGTAGGAAAAACATTTAATATGGCTGGGTTTGCGATGAGTAGTGTTGTCATTGAAAACGAAGACCTTAAAAAAAAGTTTCAAGTAGCCTATGAACATGTGCATTTTGCACAAGGGGCTGTCTTTTCGCATGTTGCGTTTGAGAGTGCTTACAAAGAGGGAAAAAACTGGCTTGAAGCACTCAAAAAACACCTTTATACAAACTATGAACAACTGCAAGCACTCTGTTTAGAGTACCCAGAGTTTATAAAAATTACACCTATAGAAGCAACATACCTTGCATGGCTTGATTGTAGAGGTTTAGGACTAGGCGATAGAGCACTGCGAGAGTTTTTTGTCAAAGAGGCAAAATTAGGTTTAAATGCAGGTTTGAGTTTTGGTAGAGAAGGGCATGGTTTTATGCGTTTGAATTTTGCAGTATCTTCTGCTAAAATGTCGCAGATACTTGTACAGTTGGAAGCAGCTTTACAAAAGAGGAAAAGATAGATGGAAATAAACTGGACAGAATTTAAAGAGTTTAAACAATATTCTGTAAGAAATGATAATTTTGAGACTCTTTTAGACTTTATGAAAAGTTACTACAATATGATGAGTCCAATGGATATGTATGATGTTTTTTCAGAAGATGCCACGGCAAAATTGATGCTTGAAAAACGCAAGATTAAAGATGCTGCAGGGATAGAGGATTATCTTTTTAAAGTAAGATAATTTTCTACTTTTGTTTAAAAAGAGAACAGGCTTGTCCACTACTTTGAAAAACAACCATAGAAGGAATTTGTGCTGATTTAAATCCGTATGCTCTGCATCCGTGTGGTTTTGTATTTTCCCAAGTGACGAAGTAGTGTTGGCATTTTCTACAGTTGATTCTTTTCATACAGAATTTTAACATATTTACAATAAAAGAGGAAATAATGGATAAAATACTTTTAATGGTGCAGCTCCAAGCACAGCTTAACGATGCAACCAATGGAGAAAAATGGACAGAAGGCATCACAAAAAATGGGAAAACTATTAACTGGAAACGCTGTATTTATATGGAGTGTGCAGAGATGGTGGACAGCTTTTCATGGAAACATTGGAAAAGTATTGATAAAGAGCCAGATTGGGCAAATCATCAGATTGAAGTTGTGGATGTTTGGCATTTTATTATTAGTTTAGGGCTTGAAAACTATGCACAAAATTTTAAAGGTGGTGTGGAGGAGTTAAGTCTGCATCTCTCAGAATTACCAGCATTTTCGAGTCTTGATACAAAGGAGAGTAGTTTCGCTTCTCAAGATGAGGTGATTGCAAAAGTAGAAGAGTTAATCCGTTTAGCCATAATAAAAGAGAGCCTTGATTTAGATACAATGGTCAATACTTTTTTTGAACTTGTCGTGATGAGTGGGTTAAATTTAGAGTCTTTATACCGTTTATATGTAGGGAAAAATATTTTAAATCAGTTCCGCCAAGACCATGGCTACAAAGATGGTTCTTACATAAAAGTGTGGAACGGGGAAGAGGATAATGTCGTCATGAAGCGAATTTGGGAAGCCAATGGCGACATAAAACCAGAAGTTTTATATAGTGAACTTGAAAAAGCATATAGTGCCCTCTAGGTAGAAAATCTTTTGTCTGTAGTTTTAAGTATAGAAAATCTTTCTTTTGGTTACAGTAAAGAAAAAATGCTTTTTGAAGACTTCTCTTTGACACTCAAAAAAGGGGAACTTAAGGCGATTGTAGGGGAGAGTGGTGCAGGAAAAAGCACACTTTTTGAACTTATTTTGCACAATCTAAAACCCCATCAAGGGAAGATTTCCGTCAAAAGATGTTCTCAGGTTTTTCAAGACCCTTATAGCTCTTTTCATCCAAGTTATACCCTATTAAATCAAATTCAAGATGTTGCAAATATAGAGGAACTCGATACTTATCTTGCCCTTATCAATCTTGATGCCTCTCTTTTAAGAAAACTTCCTCATGAACTCTCAGGGGGACAACTGCAAAGGGCTTCTATACTACGTGCCATGCTAATGAAACCTGATGTATTACTGCTTGATGAACCAACTTCTGCGCTTGATAATGTGATTCAGCTTGAGGTAATGCAAAGTATTCTCAAGGGTTTAGAGAGTATGGGGGTACTCCTTATTACTCATGATAATGATTTAGCCTCGTGGTGTGCGGATGAAATTATAACAATCATAAGATAAGCTTAAATTAATAATATTATTAGTATAATTTTGAATATGATATATATCTTTGACTTATAACTTATACTAGATGTATCATAAAACAAACAAATTATACGGAGAAATTATTATGTCAGAAACTACAGAAGCGAAAAAACCAGCTGCGGCAAAAGCAGCTCCAAAAACAGAGAAAAAACCAGCTGCAAAAAAAGCGGCTCCTAAAGCAAAACCAGCTGCGAAAAAAGAAGAAGTAGCTGCTGCTCCAGCAACATCTGCATCATTATATGATATAGCAGAAGGACAAATGGACGCTACAGAAGCAAAAATTGTAGATGCATTAACTGCACTTGAGTCTCAGATTGATGAAGCTCGTGAAGTTGGTTCAGACAAAGCAAAAGCAATTGTAAGTGGTTTTGGTGGTGAAACTAAAATGGCTGAACTTATTGAAAAATTAGCAGGTTACATGGGTGAAGCTGCAGGTGCAGGTATGACAATTGGTATGTCACCAATGGTTGTTATGGCTGGTACTGCAAAAGGTGTTTACAAAAAAATTACTGAATAATTTTTTTTGCGGAGTATTTCTTATGCTATAATACTCCGCATACAATAGTAAATACACACGAAAGGCTTTCAATGCCAAAACACTCTTTTTCCCTCATAGAATATAACTCTTTAGAATTACACCCTCTTATTATAGAAGATACTTGGTTTTTATCACACAAAGAAGTAGCCTTAGCATTTCATACAACTGTAGATAAACTTGTCGAAGCCTTGGATGTTTTAACAGAAGAGAAGCATTATGCTTACCACAGCATAGAGTATCAAGAGGGAAAGCATACAGCTTCCATTCTTTTTTTCTCTAAAACAGGGATGGTGCGTTTAGCCTACTTTTTACAAACAGAAGATGCTTTGAGTTTTTTAGAAACTTTAGAAAGTATTAACCTCTCTGAATCAAAAGAGGACTCGACACACCGTTTTTATAATGAGATTGAAGAGGTTTTACGAGAGCGATTGCATAAACTTAAAAATAATCCAGAGGCTTCTTTAGAAGAGATTAATCATTTTATTATCACACTTGATAATTTAGTGAAAAAAAGAGATGGAGCAAGTGCTTCACCAAGAGCAATGATGCCAAATAATGTAGGTGATATTTTAGAAACAGTTATGGGACTTGCACAATCGTATGCAAGTAAAAAGAAAGCTTAGTACTCGAGTTTTATTTTATCGAGGGCTCGGTTTGTGACTTCTCTGAGTTCTACTTGATTTTCTAACACTTTTAAATCATACTCATGCTGTTGTTTGAGAATGAGTTCAACATTTTTTCCAATTAAATCGATATGTTGCGAAGAAGATTCGAGTTTTGGAATACTCTCTTTGTCAAAAACCATACCAATTGCAGCGAGTCCCGCTTCAGTGAGAGTTTTGATGGTTCCATCTATAAGGAGTCCAAAGTTGAGTATCATGACCGACATATTCATAATAAGATGTTCGGTGTGGACAATTCTATCGCTCATTTCACCGATTCTATCTGCCATTAAGCCAATTTGTGAGGCCATCCATAAAACACGGTTTGCCATAGGGCCGAGTTCTTCTCCTTGTGAAGCAAACATATAGCCATAATTCATCCCATCACTCGCAAAATGGTAAGCATCACTTGCAAGTTGTGAGGCAAATTTATAGGCATCATCTTCTGTTTTCATGGCAAAGTCAAAGGCTAAATTACTTGTATTGCTTGCAAAGTTATAGGCATCATCTCGGGTGTCTTGAGTGAAAGTAAAGGCATCACTGCGTGTGTCTTGGGCAAAATCAAAGGCATTTTCACGTGTGCCTTGTGCAAATTTAAAAGCACTCTGCTCAACTTGTGCAGGAAGGTTAAAGAGTTTACTCAGCATACTGCTTTTTTTATGTGCTTTTTTGCCGCCAAATTGTGCAAAAAGGTCTGAAGGGAGTGGGGCTTTTTCATTGGGAAAAATCTCACTTTTTGTTTGGACAAAAAGGTTAAAAGTTTCAATAAACTTTTTGAGTTCATCCATATCGACATCTTCTTCTTTTTGTCCTTCTATTTTTTTTGAAAAATCAACAAATTTTTCTTCTAAGGTTTTATAAATTTGTGAAAGGTTTTGGTTGCTTAAACGTGCTTCTTGCACAGCAAGAGGTTGTTCAAACTTGAGGTTTTCTAGAAAATCTATAAAGCCTAAATTATCATCATGCTGGGTAAAGAAACCAAGTTTAATAATCCCGAGTTTACTCCAAAAACGTTTGTTGTCTGCATCAAAAAAGAACTCTTTTGGGTTGTTGAGGCGATTTGTGTTTATCTCGATAATTTGGCGGAGTTTATCACTTGTGAGATTAAAAATATTTTGGATGTTTTCATCGTCAAAAAAGAATTCATTTTTGTCATTAACATATAAATCTAATGTCTTATCTTTGTATGTTAAGCTTTTTTTTCTCACAGTGCTTCCTTTTGAAGTATTCGTTAATCTAAAATACAATATAATTATAGCAAATTAGAGGGAAAAGGAAGATTAATTTATGTCTATCATGGATAAATTCAAAGATATTGTTAAAGAGACAGTATACACAAGTAAAGATGCAACAAACTCCAAACTCTTTAAAACAGTGTTGAACCAGTTGATTAAAAGCTACGGAACAGTTTTGGCATTTAAGATTGACTCGAAAGACAGATCATTCTTAATTGAGCTGATGATGAAAGGCGAAAAACTCCCAATTCTTATAGATATTACAAATTATGAGTTTATAAAGCATGAAGATCATACTTCGGTGATTATGTATGAAATGAAAACAAACAGAGAGTGGATGCAAACTTTAATGGATATGTTTATCATCAACAAAGAGTTTGAACTGCCGGCAAAACTCAATGGACCTATTCAAACTTTTATGTAAAGTTATAAGTTATTTAGATATAATAACAAAAATAAATTTTTAAGGAAACAAATATGTCAGTAAAAGCAAATATAGATTATGAAAACAAAGAAGTAGAAATAGTAGATCAAAATGGTCAAGAAATCGATGCAAAAAGTTCATTAAAAGATAAAGCCTTAAGTGCCGTCAAAAAAGTAGCAAAGTACTCACCAATTGGTATGAGTTATACAGTTGGTAAGGGTATGATGGAGATGATGGACAGAGGGCTGAATGAAAATGATTTAAACAAAGTTGAAAACATCACTTTTGATCAAGTGGTAAACCTTATTAAGGAAGGTAAAGATGACTTTGAAGAGTTACATATGACTTTTACAGCGGCACAATCAAATGGTATTAATGTTGGAAAACTCAAAAAAGAGGTGAATGATCAGGATGTAACGATTGGTCTTGGGAAAAAAGGTGGCATCGGTTTAGAAATTGATGTAAAATATAAAAAATAAGCAAAGGGTAGTAGCATAATGATAGACTTTAAACTCGATTCAAAATCCAACTCAATTGCGTTTTCTATTCACCCCAAAGGTGAAGAAGATCCTATTGATTTTAATGTAGATCATTATAAACTCAGTCGTGAGGGTGAGAAGTTTTTTATAGAAGTTTCAGGCATCCATACAAATCGCGAATGGATGAATATTGCTATTAATAACTTTTTACCTAAAGGAAAGTTCCCTATTCCGGCAGAGTACGAAAGACTTATCCGTCTGGTTATGTAGTCATACTCACTTTGAGTGTGACTTTCTTCTTTTTTTCTCAATTCTTTTAAATCGTTTTATCAATTTTTCTTTTTGTTCTTTGGTTAATGTTTGGTACATATGCGTAAAGTATTCACTAATTGCAGCACTTACCGCTCTATTTTCTCGTTGGGTAATTCTAAGAAATTTCTTTTGTAAAAACTTCTTTTTATCAAAAAGGGCTGAGAGAACTTCATCTTTTCTTTTTGTTCCCTCTTTAATGCGTGTTAAATCATCTTTGAGTTTTTTTTCATACTTGTAAAGCTGCTCTTTTTGTTTTTTACTTAATTTTAAAGTCATAATAGACTTTTTTAAAATGAGTACTTTACCGATAGGAATGCAGGTGCCAACACTATTTTTCGCTTCCAAAGTAGAGAGTAAAAGTAGGCTAATAAGTAAAAGTTTAAGCATTGAAAATCCTTCTATAAAAGAGAGTATATCCAAGTATAAATGTCAAAATAATAAAAGCAAAAATAATGAGTAAATTGATAACCCAAGTGTTTGAGAGGTATTCGAGTCCGAAGTTACTTAAAAAAGTCTCTGTTTGCATACTCATAAACTGATTGTCTTGCAAGTAATCTACCATTTGTGCAATCTGATCATTGACCTCTTTATTGCCTGTTGTAAAAACAACATTACCAGTGATAATGGCTTCATAGGCATATTTTACAGGCATTATTTTTGCTATGGGAGGGGCTTTGTTAAAGTTTTCTTCCCACATATAGATTGATTTGTCCATATCTTGGTAAGGAATGAGCCCACCAAGTAAAATTTGTGGAATAATCAGCACAGGAATGAGGTTAGAGGCAATCATACTGTTTCTTGCAAAGGAGGAGACAAAAAGCCCAAAAGAGATGCTTACAACGATGACAAAAAACATTACAAGCGAGTTAAACGCAACTAAAGCCCAAGGAATATGTAAAAAAATCATACCAACAAGATTGTATAAAAGTGTTTGTATGAGACCAAAAAAACTTAAAACATAGTACTTAGAAAGATAGTATCCAAAAATGGAAACACCCCCTAAAGATTCACGTTGTACCATGTTTTTATCTTTAATCACCTCAAAAACTGAACTAATTAAACCAAAAAATATTGCAGAGATAAGCATAAAAAAGAGATAGTTTGGATAGGAACTGTTTTGTACCAAGTCATCATCAGCACGAAATATATAAGTAGATAAAAAGGAGAGGAGAGGTGCTATAAAAAAAGAGACAGTAAGGTTGAGTTTTTCATAACTTTTAATCTTAAACTGGCGTTTGAGTTGATAATTTATTTGTGTTGTAATGGGGTTGTTAAACATCTATTTTTCCGTAAAATTATTAAGGTAACTAAAAAGATTCCAAAAGGTACTTTTCTCTTCTGCTTGAATTTCTAAGAGGAGTTCAGGGTCTCCTCCTTCTAAGTCTGCACGTCTATCATTAAAAACATAGGTGTCTTCTGTTTTGACAAGTTTGAAGATATTGAGGACTTCTTGGGCTGTATTTGTATAAATGTTATTGCCATCTTCATTAAAAACAATGACTTTATCAAACTCTTTATACATACTTGCAGAGGGTTGATGGATGTTGATAATGATGATTTTATTCATGTGTGTAATTTGTTTGAGTTCGCTGATAATATTTTCACTATCTAAAGAGGAGAGTCCGCTTGTTGGTTCATCCATTAAAATCAAATCAACATCTTTTAAGAGCTCAAGGGCAATGTTGAGCCTTTTTCTTTGTCCTCCTGAAATAGTGTATTTTCCCTGTGCAAATATGGGACTGTACTTAATATCTATAATACCAAGGTTTCTGAGTTGTTTGGAGATGAGTTTATCGACATTGGCATCACTCTCTTGTTTTCCAAAATGCAGGCGGTAGTAGTAGTACATATTGTCATAGACATTTAAGTCTTTGATGAGCACATCATCTTGGGGGACATAGCCCATACGATGAAAATATTTTTGGGAGACTTGTTCATCATTGATGAGTAGTTCTCCTTGGAGCTTTTTTGCCTGCTTGACAAAGGTTCTCAAAAGAGTCGTCTTCCCCGAGCCAGAAGGCCCCATAATGGCGACAAGTTCACCCTCATGAATGTTGAAATTGACATTTTTTATAATGGACTTGCGTTTTGAGTAGCCAGCATATAACTCTTTGGCACTTATTTTGTAGATATGATCTTTGACAATGGAACAATTGAAAATATTTTTATCTTGATGGACAATCTCTGAGACTAAAAATTGTGTTTGTGTCTCTTGTGAAAAGAGTTTTCTCAGTACTTCTATATCAAGGTAAATAACCTCTTGATCGTTTGTAATACGGAGAAAACTCTCTTCATTTAAGTAGTAAATAGAGTGGTCTCTTACTTTATGATTGACAAAGGCAAAGGACTCTTCTTTAAACTCTTGGCATTTTTCATAGAGTGAAAGATTTTTCTCATTTTTATAGCTGTAAATATGGAGTGCTTGACTTTTGTTGTTCAGCAGAAGAAAAAAATCATCAATATGTAAAATAATAAAGCTCACTTGATACTGCTCAAAAGATTGATTGAGTTCACTTTTAGCATCTTGATCAAAACAGATAAAGTCTATATTGGGGACATTTTTAGCAATAACACTATGTGCTTTTTCATACTTTTTTTGCATTAAGAGCGATAAAATGTCATACAGATAAGGAAGATCGAGTTTTATATAAATCTCTTTTAATGCAGCGATTTGTTTTTTACTTACTTTTTCATTGTGAATATTTTTGAGCATTATTACCATAAAAAGGTTGATAAGAATGATATATTTTTTGGATGTTGTTAGTTTATTGAGATACTCAATAATATCATCAAGAGAGATATTTTTAGCAAATTCATCAAATTCATCAATAGATAAACGAATATCAGCATCACTATGCCCCTCAACAAGGCGTTTTGCTGCTAAAAGCACATCACTTGTTGT
>WFQD01000324.1 GCA_015487265.1 Sulfurimonas sp.
AACAGTTACTGCACTATAGCAAAATGAATATTAAAAAAAAGTTTTGTGGAGGATAACTCATGCCGAATGTCACTTATCGCAACACTGGCTTTGAAAATTTATTTGTTTAAAAAACCCATTGACTTTTCACTGTCAAAATTTGCGTCTTTTTCACGTTTTATTTCATCAATAAAATCTTCGAGCATAAAAAGAGGTTTTTCTCTTACGGCAACTTTATATGCCGTATTTTTAACGATAAGATTAATTTGTCCACCTGTCAGGGAGTATTCGGCAAGTGCTTCAATATCGAAGTTTTCCTCATACGGTGCTTCTTTAGGCAGCATTTTTTCCCAAAGTTTCAATCTTTGTTCTTTATTAGGCTTTTTAAACTCGATTTTGTAATTAAATCGTCTTGAGAAGGCTTTATCTATATTTTCAAGCAGATTTGTCGTTGCTATGAGCATACCTCTAAAATTTTCAATCTGTTCTAAAAAGATATTTTGCATTTGGTTGTGCATCTGGTCAGAACCTGTAATATTTCCACTACTTCTGGCTCCCAAAAACTGGTCGGCTTCATTGAGTAACAAAATAGGTTCTGTTTTTGTTTTTTCACTCAGTTCATAAAATGTATCAAAAATTTTGCGTACATTTTTTTCACTCTCTCCTACATACATAGAGAGTATTTTCGAACAATCAAACGCAAGCACTTGGCGTTTGAGAGACTTTGCTAAGGAGTAGGCAGTCATCGTTTTTCCTGTTCCCGCATCCCCATAAAAAATAATCCGTGCATCGATGCCATTTTTTTTATCTTTTACACCCCATTTCACTAAACGAGCGATTACTTCTTTGTCTACTTGACGCATAAGATTGTTGAGTGTCTCTTCCGTTTTTTCATTTAAGACAACATCCTCTAAAGAAGTATCACTCTCAATAAGTTCAAAAATATCCTGTTCTTCCACTAAAGCACCCAACTTGAGTCGCGTTACTTTTTTGCGTTTTTGCGGATGGATAATACTCTGCAACACATCATCAACAATATAAAAAGCACGACTAATCCCACCAAAAGGGTTGAGTATCTCTTCATAATCAATAATGCCATTGTTAATAAGGTTAGAGCCATCTTCTAAAAGTGAGCGATTTTTAATGCGTTCATACTCATCAACAGAAATTAAATCTATAAGAGCATTCATCTCTCGAAGTGGTGTCTCAGATGCACTATACTCTTCACGTAAAAGCGCTATAAAAATAACCTCTTCAAAAACGGTCATCTTTTTTTGTTTAAAAAATTTATCTAAAACAAGCACCTCTTTGGTCTGTGCTACGCGTTCATTAATCCGTTTTTCTAAAAGCTCCAATTTATGCTGAATTCTGTCCACACCCAAAGAGTGTTCATGCACATTTTGACGGACGCCACTCATCTTTTCATAGAGTTCTATACGAAAAAATTGGTCTTGTAAGTACTCAAGATGATCACTATAGGGTTTTACATCAGGTAAATCAAGCTCTAAAGTGCCCTCTTGGAGTAGTTTTAAAAAAGAAGGTGTCAAGCCAACAGCGACATTCAGCAGTTCTAAAGGTGTCACTTCAGAGATTTTGAGTGGAGTAAAACTCTGCTGATGCAACCAACCGAGTTCTAAAAGATTTTTCACCTCAACAAGATGCTCTAAATGCTGGTATTTTTCACTCCCATAGAGTTCTTGTAAAAGCTCTAAAACCAAGATATCATCTTCCCCTTGCATATATTTTCGTGTCAAATACTGCAGGAGAAGTGCTTCATTTGTTCCACATTTCAAATGAATAAAAATATCTGTCTTTTCAATCTTTTTATTGGATAAAAAATCTACTAATGTTTTCAAGTGTTTCCTTAAAATTTATAACTTATCCCAGTGGAGATGATTAAAACATTTCCACCAGTAAATTTACCCACTAATTTTGCATTATTCACTTGTCTGGAATCTCTCATAGAATATAAAGCCGATAAACATACATCCATATTCTCATTAAGTTTATATCGTCCACCAAATGATATTGCCGTAGAATCACTATCAGGTAATTCATAACTTATAACAGCATCAGGAACAGGTGTTTCATCAAACACTAAACCTGCCATTAATGTCATTTTATCTAATTCTTGTGTTACACCAAAACGAAATGCATTCGTATCTTTCCAATTTTTTGCAGATGCATTTCCAAATATAGCTTCTGCTGTCGCATTAGCATAATTAAAATCTAATTGTTGATACGCTGACCAATATGTTTTCTCATATACAAATTCAAGTGTAGTTTTACTAGGGAGTGTGTAAGCGATAGCTGCTGAAAAAGTTGCTGGTACCGGCAAACTCACAGATACAGCATAATTACCATTTAAAATAGGAGTAATTGTCGCTGGTGGTGTAAATCTAGTATATACTAAATCAGCATCACCTTCAATACTCATATCCACTTTAGAACGATAGGTTAAGCCTATTTCCAACGCTTTTGTAGGTTTATATTCTAATGCCAGATTGTAACCAAAATCTAATGAATCACCTCTCATATTTTGAGAGACAGGAACAAGTGGATTTGCGGATGGTGTTAATTTGACAACACCTTTAGAATAAAGGGCTCTAAATCCAACAGCGAGACCAATCTTTTCATTTACTTTAAATGCGGCCGTTGGGTTTACCTCTATAGTTTCTAATGTAAATTCCTCAGATACTTTACTCCCCTCTGTCCCCTTCCATCGTTTTGAAAGTCCAGCGGGACTGACTATGCTTAAACCAACTCTTGCACTGTTTCCTAATGCTTTTGAAACATAATGTAAAGAAGGAACTAAAAAATTCTCTTTCTCAGAACTTTCATCAGATGTATTTGCACCTGTGCTATCTGTATATGTACCTTTATAATTAACTTTATTTAAACCTATATACATCAAATTTGCATCTATATGATTTTCATCACTCATAAAAACCATTTTTGCAGGATTATAGTAAGCTGCATCAGCACTGTTATAATTATGTGCGATATTCGCAGCACCTAAAGCTACTGCATTTGTTGAATTTTCTGGAATTTTATAGCCACTTGCAAGTAAAAATGAACTTGTTGCAATGGAGAGAAGAAGTATTTTTCGCATAAATATCCCTTATATTTTTTAATCTTTTGAAAATACTACACTATTCTTTCTTAAGAAATAATAGTGTATCATACAGATAACTAAAATAAGGAACAACACATGAATAAACTGATACTTCTACTTCTTTTAAGTATATCTCTCCTCTTTGCATCTATAGATGTTAATAAAGCTTCGAAATCTGACTTGATGCAGATTAAAGGTATTGGTGCTAAAAAAGCACAGAATATTATTGATTACCGCAAAAAGCATGGTAAATTTAAATCCATTAGTGACTTAAAAAATGTCAAGGGTATTGGGAGTGCTATTATAAAGAATATTCAAAATGGTACGAAGATAAGCCAGAAAAAATCTGCTAAATCTGCTAAATCTGCTAAAACTACAAACAGTAAGATGAAAAGTAAAAATAAACTTGATACAAAAAAGAAAAAGAAAAATACAACAAAAGTGAAAAAAAGTAAAAGCAAAAAATCGTCTCAAAATAGCAAAAAAAAGAAAAAGTCTTCTAAAAAGAAGAAGTAAATCGGTAGTGTTCAATAATCTGTGTCAGCATCGGATAATTC
>WFQD01000325.1 GCA_015487265.1 Sulfurimonas sp.
CTAATACATCGATTGGGTCTCCATCATCAGCTAAAGTATTTGGAACAAACCCATAGTTTGCTGGATAAAATTGAGTGCCATAAAGAATTCTATCTAAAAAAATTGCTCCGCTTTCTTTGTCAAGTTCATATTTAATGTTGCTTCCTTGCGGAATTTCAATTACTACATTAATAGCTTCTTCAGGATTACCCGGTTTTATTTTTTTAATATCCATAAATTCTCCTTTTTTTGAAATTATAGCCAAAAAACTATCAAATCTGACAGCTTTTTACTATTTCTATAATTTTTTCCACCACACTTGGGTCTTCAAGAGTTGAAGTATCTTGTTTAATTTCTTCTCCTTTTGCAACAGCTCTAAGAATTCTTCTCATAATTTTACCGCTTCTTGTTTTTGGAAGCCCTGGAACAAATGCAAAATCTTTAACTTTTGCAATATTTCCTATTTCAGTTGCAATAATGTCATTAATTTCTTTCATAAGTTCAACGTCTTCACCAAGATTTTCATTTGATTTTAAAACAATATATGCAAATATGCTTTCACCCGTAATTTCATCAGGTTTACCTACGACTGCAACTTCTGCTACATGAGGATGTTTTTGGATAGCCGCTTCAATTTCGGCAGTTCCTAGTCTATGACCGCTTACATTTATAACATCATCAACCCTTCCTGTAATCCAAATATATCCGTCTTCATCATATATTGCACCATCACCTGAAAAATAAACAGGTTTACCATTCTTTTTAGCAGTTCCAAAATAACTATTTACAAATCTTTCAGGATCGCCCCAAATGGTTCTAATCATACTTGGCCAAGGTTTAGTAATACATAAAAGTCCTTTTTCATAAGGAGGCATTTTATTTCCGTTTTCATCTATGACTTCTGCAAAAATTCCTGGAAGAGGGAATGTTGCACTTCCCGGTTTAATAGGAGTCGCTGCTGGAAGAGGGGATATCATATGTCCACCTGTTTCAGTTTGCCACCATGTATCAACGATTGAGCATCTACCATTACCCACAACATCATAATACCACTTCCAAGCTGCAGGATCTATAGGCTCTCCAACTGTTCCTAAAATTCTAAGTGAGCTTAAATCATATTTTTTATGCTCATCTGCTCCGATTTTGTGAAGAAGTCTAATT
Organism: Sulfurimonas sp.; assembly: GCA_015487265.1. GTDB lineage: Bacteria > Campylobacterota > Campylobacteria > Campylobacterales > Sulfurimonadaceae > Sulfurimonas. The sequence continues at coordinate 1,141 of WFQD01000325.1, forward strand.
GCAGTAGGAGCAGTGTAGAATTGATTTACTTTATATTCTTCTATCATTTTCCAAGCTCTTCCGGCATCTGGATAAGTCAAAACACCTTCAAACATAAGTGTTGTAGCACCGGCTGCTAAAGGTCCGTAAACTATATAAGTATGCCCTGTAATCCAACCAATATCTGCAGTACACCAAAATGTATCGTTATCTTTTATATCAAAAACCCATTCCATTGTAAGTTGAGCCCATAGAATATAACCTGCCTGATGATGTTCAACTCCTTTTGGTTTTCCTGTACTTCCTGAAGTATAAAGTAAAAATAAAGGATCTTCACTATCCATTATTTCAAAAGGACATTCATCATCTTGATTTACTATAAGCTCATTGTAACTAACATCTCTTCCTTCAACCCACTCAATCTCTTCATTGCTTCTCTCAACTACCACAACTTTTTCAACACATTCAACGCCTTCAAGAGCTTTATCAACCACAGGTTTTAACATATAAGGTTTGCCTTTTCTAAATGCACCATCAGCCGTAATAACAACTTTGGCCTCAGCATCAAGGATTCTATCTTTAAGCGCTTCTGCACTAAATCCTCCAAATACTACGCTGTGAATTGCTCCAATTCTCGCACATGCAAGCATCGCAAACGCAGCTTCTGGAATCATAGGCATATAAATAACAACCCTATCTCCCTTTTTAACTCCAAGAGATTTCAGCAAATTTGCAAATCTGTTTACTTCCCTGTATAATTCAAGATATGTAATAATTCTTTTTTCTCCGTTGTCGCCTTCCCATATAATTGCGGCTTTATTTTTTTTAGAGGCTAAGTGTCTGTCTATACATTGATAAGCTACATTTAATTTACCATTTATAAACCATTTATAAAAAG
>WFQD01000326.1 GCA_015487265.1 Sulfurimonas sp.
CTTCTATTAATCTTTTTTTGATTTTATTAAACTCTTGTGAAAATCTAATATTCATACCCTTATAGGGCAGGTTTATCTTTATATAACTCTTCACTTGAGTAGGTACTTTACCCAAAACATAAACATCATCTCCCAAATATACAGCTTCCTCAATATCATGTGTTACAAAAACAATAGTCTTTTTTTCTCTGTGTTGTATTTTCAAAATAAAATCATGCATATTATATTTTGTGACTACATCCAGCGAAGAAAATGGTTCATCCATAAGAATTATGTCAGGATCTGTTGCAAATGTTCTAGCTATAGCTACTCTTTGTTTCATACCATATGATAAACAATTAGGATATAGATTTTCATATTTTTTAAGACCAATAAGATCTAAATAATATGAAACTATTTTATTTCTTTCAGAGTGAGGTGTGTTCTTTATTTTCAATCCAAATTCTATGTTTTCTTTTATATTCATCCAAGGAAAAAGAGAAAAATCTTGAAACACCATTCCAATATTTAAAGCTTGTTTAATCTTATTTCTATCTTTAAAACTTAATGAGCCATGCGACGGTTTCAGAAGTCCTGCTATAATTTTCAATAATGTTGTTTTACCGCATCCTGACTTTCCTATAAAAACAGTGATTCTCCCTTCTTTTATATCAACAGAAATATCATTCAAAACTTGAAGTTTATTATAACCATCAAGATTATAATACTTGGATATTTTATTAAGTCTAATCATATAATCTATTTTTTAATGTCCATGGAAAGAAAATCTTATATAAAACTCTGAATAAATAATCAAAAACAACACCCAGTATACCAATCACTACAATAGCTGCTATTACTTTATCTGTCTGTAAAAGCCTCTGAGATTGAACTATCACGAAACCAATACCAGATCTTGATCCAACAATTTCAGCCATCATTAAAGCTGCCCATGCCCAACCAACTGATATATGAATATCCTCAAAAATTCTTGGCTTAGAATATGGAAATATCACCTTATACACAATATGTCTGCCACTTAGACCAAACATCTTTGCTGAATCTACCATATTAGAAGGAACGGCTGATACAGAATTAACAATCATAAGTACCAATTGAAAAAAAACAGCAGATGTAATTACAAAAATCTTCTCCATCTCACCTACACCAAACCAAATAATAAACAAAGGTATAAAAGCAGGTATGGGAGTGTATCTTATAAAATCTATATATGGTTCTATCAAAATACGAATTTTTCTATTCAATGCCATTAAAATTCCCAAAGGTATTGCTAAAGCAGATGCAATCAAAAAACCAACACCCACCCTAAAGATACTTACTATAATATCTCTCAAAAAATTATTTTTTACAAACAACTCAATCAACGATCTGTACACATTTAAAGGAGACGGGAGTACCACATTTGTTATAAATCCGAAATCCACAATCAAATCCCAGAGCAAAATTACAACCAATAAAATACCCAAAGAAGGGAATATAGCTTTTATTTTATTCCTCATAAAGGTCCTGAATAATGCTGCTATCTATGGCTTGATCTAAATCTATCTTTCTATCTACTTTTTTTACCTCAAGAAAAATGTTATTGAAAATTTCAGCAATTTTATATATATTCACGTCAGAATTTCTGTCAAAATAAGAGATATTTTCACTATAAGACGGCCATTTTAGAGATGAAATCATGTCTGCAAATTCATCTTTAGATATATTGTAGTATTTAGACATTATTTCATTTGCTTCACCCTTGTTCTTCTCCCAATAATCTATTGCTCTAAACCATCCTCTTACAATTTTTTTTACATTCTCTCTGTTCTTCTGTAAGTACCTCTCACTTACAGTTAAAATATCCACTATCACGCCTTTCTCATCTGCTGTTGTTATCAAAACTCTTCCGTCTTTTCTTTTTTTCGCCTGCAATAACCACGGCTCAAAAGTAACTGCAGCATCCACTCTGCCAGCTAAAAATGCAGCTCCGGCTGCCCCTGCTTCCATATCTATTAAATTAAGATCATTAAGAGATATATTGTTTTTATAAGCCACAAAGTTTAAAAAAGATTCACTTACAAAATTTTTCTGTACAGCAATAGGAGTATGTTTTAAATCCTGTATTGTACTTATATCTTTGCTCACTACTATACCATCTGCTCCATCCGATACATCTATCTGCATCACAGCTATAGATGGAATATTCTGAAATCTGGACAACACAAGCAGATCAACTGTATCTCCTAATCCATCGATATCACCCCTAATCATGGCTATTTTTCTCTGAGCAACGTCCTCTATTACTATTATATCTACCTCCAATCCTTCTTCTTCGAAGAATCCTTTTTCTTTGGCTAAATAAAAAGGAGCAAATCCTACCCAAGTGTTTACCCCTAGAACAAATCTATTCTTATTTTTTAAATCATTATCAAATACATTATTTGC
>WFQD01000327.1 GCA_015487265.1 Sulfurimonas sp.
GAACTTATGAGTGAGTTCAAAGGGCAACGGATATACTGCTATTTTTTACTATATGGAGAAAAAAAGTGATTGAAAACATTACACACAACAACAAGCAACTTGCCATAATTATTCGAAAAGATTATAAAAAAGATGGTGTTAAGTTTTTCACACCAAACGACTACTCTCAGCAATTAGCCTATATGTCTCACAAAAGAGGGCATAAGATAGATGCTCATACACACAATAAAGTGCGACGAAGCGTTCATTTTACTCAAGAGGTTTTGGTCATTAGAAAAGGAAAACTTAGAGTCGATTTTTACGATAGTGAGCAGAATTATCTTGAGAGTAGGATTTTAGAAGAGGGAGATGTAATCTTGCTTGCTGATGGTGGACACGGGTTTGAAGTGATTGAGGATTTGGAGATGATAGAGATCAAGCAAGGACCCTACTTAGGTGATGAAGATAAAACCAGATTTAAACATGCAGAACCAAAAGATATAAATATTGTTCATGAATAAATTTGCATAATTAACCAATCTTGAGAACTCTTTTGATAAAATAGCGGCTATTAAATAGTGGTGATTTTAAAAGGTTTTTTATGAATATAGAGATTTACAATAAGCTAAAAAGCTTAAAACCTGTATTGAAAGAGCGTTACGGGATAGAAGAGTTTGCTTTGTTTGGATCTCAAGCAAGAGATGATTATACAAATGACAGTGATGTGGATATTGCTATTTTAAAGATGGAAAAAAAAGATTATTTCTCAAGAGTTAGGGCAAAATATTTTTTAGAGGAACTTTTGCAAAAAAAACAGATATAGGATATTTTGATTCAATGAGAGATATAATAAAAAAATATGTACAAAAAGAAATGATTTATGTCTAAAAGAATTACTGAATTGTTTTTATTTGATATATATGTCTCCATAGAAAAAATCTTGCATCATAGTAGCGGTTTTAGCAGTGGCGAAGACTTACAGTATTCGTATGTTGATTGGGATGTCGTTGTAAGAGAATTTGAGATTATTGGTGAAGCAACCAATAATTTGATTAAATCCGGATTTTTTACAGATGCTAAAAGAGAGGTTGTTAATTTTCGAAATATTTTGATTCATAAATATTTTGGAATAAGCAGTGAAGAGGTATGGGACATCATAGTCAATTATTTACCTTATTTTGCAGATGAAATAAAAAATATGATATTGAATATTGAGCAAAGTAAGCTTGAAGAATTACTTGCAGAGATAATAAATGAAAACGACCATATCGAATATATAAAAAGTTCTTTGAAGAACCTAAAGGGTCAAATTCAACAATGCAAAGATTGTCAATGAGTGAAAATTTTATTCCGGTAAATGCCCCCCTTTTAGATGGTAATGAAAAAAAATATCTTCAAGAGTGTATAAATACTGGCTGGATAAGCAGTCAAGGTCCTTTTGTTAAGCGTTTTGAAGAGGATGTTGCTTCTTATGTTGGCAGAGGGTTTGCAACTGCTTGTTCAAGTGGAACAGCCGCTTTGGATATAGCGGTATCGGCACTCAAACTTAAAAACGGTGATGAGGTTATCATGCCATCGTTTACCATAATATCTTGTGCTCAAGCTTTGGTGAAGCAAGGTGTAAAACCTGTACTTGTCGATAGCGATTTGCAAACTTTTAACATGAAAGTTGAGGATATAGAAGCAAAAATCACACCCAAAACCAAAGCAATTATGATAGTACATATCTTTGGACTCACGGTAGATGTCGATCCCATAATCGATTTGGCAAAAAAATATGACCTTAAAATCATAGAAGATGCCGCACAAATGTTAGGGCAGGAATATAAAGGGAGAAAATGTGGTAGTTTTGGGGATATAAGTGTATTTAGCTTTTATCCTAACAAGCAAGTAACAACCGGTGAAGGCGGTATGGTGCTTTGCGATGATAAAGAGTTGGACAAACGTGCAAAGGGACTACGAAATCTCTGCTTTACACAAGATAGATTTGTACATGAAGAGCTAGGCTACAACTACCGCATGACAAACCTACAAGCTGCTTTAGGGGTTGCCGGACTTGAAAAAATAGAGAAAATCGTTGAAAAAAAACGATGGATAGGAAAGCTTTATAATGGACTTTTAAAAGATATAGAAGTTATAAACCTACCTTTAGAAAAAACCGATTATTGTGAAAATATCTACTGGGTGTATGCAATCACACTCAAAGACAAGTATAAAAAAACCGCAAAAGAGGTGATGCAAGAGCTATCTAATCACAAGATAGGCACAAGACCTTTTTTCTACCCGATGCACAAACAGCCGGTTTTTAATAAAATGGGATTGTTTGTGGATGAGTCTTTGCCAAATAGCGAGAAGCTTTATGAAAAAGGGTTTTATATACCGAGCGGTTTAGCTCTTAGTGAGGAGGAGATTCACAAAGTATCGGAAGTTTTACATAAGGTTTTGTGATAGTTTTTGATATAATAGACAAAATACGAGGTGTTCAATGGATGAGATCAGATGGTTATATCGGCTTGAAAATTATAAAAAAGCTTTGCAAACATTGCAAAGCGATATAAATCTTGCAAAAAGTAAAGTATTAAGCGACATAGAAAAACGGGGTCTTATTCAAGCTTTTGAGTATACCTACGAATTAGCGTGGAATACGATAAAAGATTTTTATTTTTACAACGGTATAACCGATATTCAAGGAAGTAGAGATGCCTTTAAAACGGCTTTTTATAAAGGTTTGATTTCAACCGATACGCTTATAAAAACTATACGAAGCAGACAGCTCACTACACATACATACAATGAAGATATAACTCAAAGTATCTATGACGATATAGTCAATGAGTACTATTTTGCATTTGAAGAGCTTTTAAGAAGGCTGGAAGTCGAGGCTGAAAAGTGTATGGATTGACACAAGAACAATTAAATATATTGCAAGAGATTTTTGCACAATATCCACAAATATCAAAAGTGGTTTTGTTTGGTTCAAGAGCGATGGGTAATTATAGAAACGGTAGCGATGTAGATTTAGCTTTATATGGTAGTGATCTAAAAGGACCTCTTTTTTATATTTACGATAAACTCGATGAACAATTGCCGTTTTTTGCGGATATCATCGCATACGATTCTATAACCAATGAAAAGTTAAAACAACACATCGACAATGTCGGAAAAGTTATTTACGGTAAGACAGGGGAATTATGAAGCAGTTTGGAAGTTTGTACTCGCAGTATTACGATTTATTATATGAAAACAAAAACTATATTGCCGAAGTAGATTATGTAGATAATCTTATCAAGTCAATTAAAACAGACGCAAAAAGTTTGTTAGATATGGGGTGTGGTACTGGAAAACATGCCGAGCTTTTTTGTGATAAAGGCTATACGGTTCAAGGTATAGATATAAGCACTGAGATGTTAAAAATCGCTCAAAAAAGACAAATCGGCAAAGAGGATCGGCTCTCTTTTAGCCACTCAAGCATACAAGATTTGAAACTTGATAAAAAGTTTGATGTTATTGTTTCGTTATTTCATGTAATGAGTTATCAAAACTCAAATGATGATTTGATAAAAGCTTTTGAAGTAGTAAAAGAACATCTAAAAGAAGGTGGTGTGTTTGTATTTGACTTTTGGTATGGACCTGCTGTTTTGACCGATTTGCCGGCAACAAGAATCAAAAGGTTTCAAAATGACAACATTAAAGTAACAAGAATCGCTGAACCTTCTTTAGATGTACAAAAAAATATTGTAGATGTTAATTACCATTTATTTTTAGAAAATAGAAAAAATGGCGATATAGTTCAGATGAAAGAGTTACATAAAATGCGATATTTTTTCGACACAGAGTTGGAGCTCATTTGCAAAGAAGTTGGTTTGTTAGTTGTTAACAAGTTTGAATGGATGAGTAAAAAAAAGCCGGATTTTAGCAGTTGGAATGTCGTGTGGGTGATAAAAAAATGAAAAGGGTTGCGTATTTTTTTCCGCCAGAATTTCAAATCTACTTTCAGCAGTGGCAACTAAGTTTTATCAATGTTTTAGCAAAATATTTTATTGTAGATTTTTATCATCACAATTTACATTGCAAATCTCTTCTTTTGCATAAAAATGTAAATGTATTTAATTATGCTTTAGTAGGATATAATACAAATAATTGTTATGAGGACATCATCGAGTATATACCAAGAAGAGTAACGGTTGAGAATTTAGAGTATTTGTCAAATACTATATCAAAATACCATTATGACTACTGTATAGTTAATGAAAAATCCCCATTGCCAATTGCAAAAAGTTTTATCAACAAAGATGCAAAGTTCATATA
>WFQD01000328.1 GCA_015487265.1 Sulfurimonas sp.
TTGATACACAGCATCAACATCTGGAGAACTGTATTCTATATTGAAAACACAATCATGCTTTTCTTCTCTCGGCCAGTACCTAAAAGGTGGAATTTGAAAGAATATACCTACAGTAGGGGTTTGCAAAGCAATTCCTATATTTCTCACACCTGTATCATTAGAAACAAGACATCTACTTTCAGCTAAAAAATGCATAACAGCTTCCATACTCATAGTTTGTTGCAAAAGTACATTTTTTTTATTTGAAAGTGGCTCATATATTTCGAAAAATTTTTCATTTTCCCCTATACCTTGTAAAATAACATGCTCATAATTTTCATATTGCTGAGACATCTTTTCGATAAGTTGTTGAAACTTTTCTTTTTCCCAGCATTTATTTTCAGTCGATGCTCCAGCAAAATAAACTATGCGTTTTATTTCATTTCTTGGAAACTTTTTACCAAGCCCATATTCCAAATAAGTTCTTGTTTTAGCACCTAAAACATTTAGCATATGCAAGACAGAGTGAGCTTCAACCACAAAGTCACTTCGTAATGTTGCCACATCAAAAAAAACCCTTCTTATCATTCTATATGGATAACCAACTTTTAATTGTGCCTTAGAAAGTACTATAAGAAAAAGGCTAATGGTACTATCTGTCAAATCAAAAATAATATCTTGAGAAGGAAGTGTTTTTGCTTCTTTAATTCTTGTCAAAAAACCCGTTTTTGAATTATCTTCTTTATATCTGTGCATAACATGTACATCATCTATCAAATCATAGGGAATTCCATACATATAATGTTTTAATACACTTAAAGTTATTTTTGCATAAGGAAAGAACTCTCTTAATTCAATTAAAAAGGGGCGAATATTCATAAAATCACCAATAGCGGCATGACGAATCACAGTAATTTTCTGAATATCTTTCGGATTTTTCCCTTCTAAATATTTATGTGCTTTTTTCGATGCGAAGGCACTGCCTCTTCTAAAATTCAACTTCAAGCTAATACCTTTTTATGTATTTTTTCTGTATAATATATCACTTATTATACAAGATTTTTTATGAGAGTGATATGAAATACAAAATAAATCCTATTTATGAGAACAGATTCAAAGATCTTGTACTCAATATACAAAAATATTTTCTCCAAAATCAAAATTCTATTCATAAAGCACGCAATGAATTAAAGATAATCTCTTATGATGATACACAAATTATTGTAAAATCTTTTAAAGTACCTAATATCTTTCGTAAAATTTATTATACCTACGTTAGAGATTCCAAAGCAAAAAAATCATATGAAAATTCTATAAAGATAGGAAGTTTCACACCAAATCCTATTGGATATATTGAATTTTATGAAGGTAACCTTTTAGCAGATAGTTATTTTTTAGCTGAAAAATTTGACTATGATTTTACAATTAAAGAACCTATAGTTGATAGAGACTTTCCAAATCGTGAAGAAATTTTTATTGCATTAGCACAATTTACATATGAACTTCATCAAAACAATATTTTACACAAAGATTACAGTCCTGGTAATATTTTAATTAAAAAAGAAGAAAATAAATACAATTTTAAAATAGTAGATATTAATAGGATGGAGTTCAAAGCACTTGATTTAAATGAAAGATTAAAAAATTTTTCTAAATTGTGGATGCTTGATGATGATGTAAAAATCATAGCAATAGAATATGCAAAACTTACACAAGAAAATGAACAACACTGCATTGATTTAGCCATTAAATATTCTCAAGCTTTAAAAAGAAGAATAAACATGAAAAAAAGGCTCAAAGGAATTCCTGTTGTTGATTAGTATGATGTATCACCATGTTGAGAGTGACCGGTGTTCTAATGAGTTAGCCATATTTGAACAACATTTAGCCTATATTAGCCAGAATTTCACTTCTGTTTTTCCCACCTTTGAACAGCTCCCAAACAAACCAATATGCCTTGTTTTTGATGATGGTTATTATGATTTTTACAAATTCATATATCCTCTTTTAAAAAAGTATGATTTAAAAGCACTCTTAGCAGTTACTCCAAAATATATTCTTGATGACACAGATAAAGATGATATAACGAGACTTAGATTTGAGCATAATGACCTCTTCAAAGAGTATAAAAATGCAACATTTTGTACCTATAAGGAACTTCAAGAGATGCAAGAGAGTGGCAATATACAGATTGTCTCTCACTCCTACTCACATAAGAATCTACTTGAAGATGATGCCAATGTAGAAGAAGAACTGCTTAAATCAAAAGAGCTAATAGAGAAAAAACTAGGCAATAGTGTTGAGAGTTTTGTCTATCCTTTTGGAAAATATGACCAAAAAGTGCTAGATGAAACCATGAAATACTACAAATACTCTTTTAGAATTGGCAATGCTATAAATAAAGATTTCCATGGAATCAATGGTGTGATTTATAGGATAGATGGCGATTTTTTAACAACACCTGATGCAATTTTCTCTTTTAGCAATATGTTCAAATTTAGATTGAAAGCACTTACTAAAAAAATAACAGGAAATTAGATGATAGAACATATCTCTGCTGTAGTTCTTGCAAAAAACAACGAACTAACCATCGCAAAAACCCTGCAAGCTTTAAGTGACTTTAAAAATGTTGTTGTTTACGACAATGGTTCAAGTGATACAACGATAGATATTGCTAAAGAGTTTTCAAATGTATATCTCATTCAAGGCGAATTTAAAGGCTTTGGGTGGACAAAGAACAAAGCAGCTTCTTATGCAAAAAATGATTGGATTTTGATAATAGATAGTGATGAAGTTATTGACAAAGAGTTATTACAAACACTACAAACCAAACAACTCAACAAACAAACGGTATATATTTTAAATTTCAAAGCCTATTATAAAGATATCCAAGTAAAATATTGTGGATGGAATAATCAAAAAATCAAAAGACTCTACAACAAATCTGTCACACACTACAATGATAATGATGTACATGAAGATATTATGACTCAAAACTTACAAACAGAAGAGTTACAAGGCAATGTTGAACATTATAGCTACCAATCAATCGAACAATTTATCAACAAAGCTAACAATTACTCAACACTTTTTGCCAAAAACAATGCAGGCAAAAAAAGTTCTTCACCGCTTAAAGCTTTTTCAATGGACTCTACTCTTTTATAAAAACCTACATTTTCAAGCAGGGCTTTCGTGATGGCTACATAGGACTTGTTATCGCCTACTCCCATATGGTAACGAACTTTTACAAGTATATAAAACTCTACGAACTTAACAAAGAGTTAAAATCGAAATAACTCTTTTTTCACCTCATCGAAAATCTCTTTTCTTTTGTTTGGCTCAATAGGGAGCATATAATGCTTTTGGAGTTTTCCATCCCCGACACTCTTCCAGCGAGCGGCACTTGCAAACTTAGAATCTCCAAAAAAAGTCATAGTAGGACAACCCACTAAAGAAGCCAAATGATATGTTCCCGTAGAAGTACTCACAAAAAGTGTAAACTTGCTAATAAGTTTTGCAAAATAGACAAGCCCATCTAAAGAGAGATAAAAAACGACATCTTCACCGCGTAATCTCTCTTGCATGCTCTCATACAAATCTTTTTCATCTGGTCCGAAGGTTAAAACAACTTGATGTTTTTTTGCTAACAATACATTACGTATCAAAATCTCATACTCATCTAAGTTCCAGTTTGCATCACTCGAACCCCCAAACCCCACATGAAACGCAACTACATCTTTTCTAATGTCATTATTTATACAAAAAACATCGTAGATTTTTTGCGCATCTTCAAATGTAAGAAGCGGTTTTTTATACTCTAAATTTATTTGAGGAAAAAGCACTTGTGTCAAGGCTAAATTATACTCAAACTCTGCCATTTTGACTTCACTGCGTTTTTGTTTCACTCTTTTGTTGTAAAAAATCTGTGCTATCTTCGTTGCAGGGGCAATACGCTCAGAAATGCCTGCCACAAACTGTGCAAATGCAACACGGGTATTTGAAAAGAGTGTCACAGAAGCATCAATTTTCGCTTTTTTTATTTTTTGAGCAAGTGCAAAAACAGAACTATCTGCTTCATCCACGATGACCTCATCAATAAAATCACACTCCTTTGCAAGCGCAAAATTTAAAGGGGCGACACATACAATTATCTTGTTCTTTGGATTGTATTGTTTCAAAACAAAAATCGCAGGAAGTGCTGTTATAAAATCACCAAGTTTGTCAGTGCGTACTACTAAAATATTCATAAGGAGAGTTTACCTTAAAAAGGATATAATTCGCCTTATGAAAGCACCATTCAAATGGGATACTTATTCCGACCAACCAGCACTACTTACAGATAAAACTTATAAAAAAAAGATGCGTCAAAAAGAGTTTACTTCTTTGCTCAAGACCTATCTTCTTGCACTTTTCATGTTGCCTTTTGCACTTTTAGCTATGCCCTTTGTCAAACGTAAAGAGATCGATTCGAGTCAATTTTTCTCAATGGGTGTTGATTTTGAGCGCAATCCACAAGAGAGTTTAAGTTTTTTAAATGAACTTGGTGTAGAGAGTGTTCTCCTGCGTTTTAAACTTTGGGAAATGGACAAGTTAGGAGACCTAGAGACTTTTATAAAGGGACTAACAAACAAACATATCACACTGAAAATCCTTCAAGACAGAGAACATATAGAAGATTTACATCTTTTAGAAAATGATTTAGAACTCATTTTCAAAACACTTCACACTTCTGTAAACATCTATGAGATAGGTTCTACCATAAACCGCTCAAAATGGGGCTTCTTTTCAGTTGATGAGTATAATAGATTTTATCAAGTTGCCTATGATTTACAGCAACATAAGTTTCCAAAAATTCGCCTTATAGGGAGTGGTGTCATAGACTTTGAGTACCATTTTACCGCACATACACTTTTTAACTTTTTCAAATATCATTACAATGGTGTTGCATCACTTCTCTATGTCGATAGACGCGGTGCACCCGAAAACACACAAATGGGCTTTACACTTTCAGATAAAATCGCTCTTTTAAGTACACTCGTTTGGCTCTCTCCAAAAACAAGTAATGAACTCTACATTACAGAAACAAACTGGCCACTGAGTGGTACTGCACCCTATGCACCCACAAGTGAAAAGGAGTGTGTCAGTGAAGATATATATAGCGATTATATGTTGCGTTTTCACTATTTGGCATTTGCTTCTCAACAAGTCGATTCTATTGCTTGGCATCAACTCATCGCTGCGGGATATGGACTCGTCGATAATCGAGATGATTTACATAAACGCAAGGCATTTGCAAGTTATAAATTCATGGTACAAAACCTTAAAAATGCACAATTTTTACGCCTTGATATTAAACGCGGTTATTATATTTTACAATGCTTAATTGATGAACAACTCTTACAGATTCATTGGTCACTCAAACCCACTTCACTCATTAATGAAGCTTCATTTGAAGCTTATTCAAGTGAAGGAGAACGCATAGAGGATGAAGAGCTTTCTATAGGTTCTTCACCTCTGTATATTTTTATCACGCAAGCAGTTGGTGAAAAAGTAAATTGTCTTTAGGAGAGAAAATGCGCATACTGATTATACTTCCAAATTGGCTCGGCGATGCTATTATGGCGACACCTGCCATAGAACTTTTAGCACAAGCATACCCACAAGCCAAGTTTACATTTCTAGGAAGTTATGTTTCCATAGAAGCACTCAAACATCATCCTCTCTGTAAAAAAGCGATTATAGACACAACAAAACAAGCACCCAATCGCTGGCTTGCTACTTACAACTTAGCCAAAAATTTAGGTGAATTTTCTCTCGCTATTACATTTAGAAATCAAATCCACTCCTCTCTTTTACTGCGTTTAACAGGAACCGTAGTGTGTATCGCACGACAATCATGGCACTCAAGATTTTTACTCTCTCACACCCCAAACATCAAAACAAACCAACACCTTGTGCAACAGTATGCCAAACTCGCTATGAGTAATCAGCATAATTTTACAAATAAAATTCCACCACTTCAGCTTTACATCAAAGCAAAGCAATTTAGCAAACCAACCTTAGGTATAAATGCAGGGGCAACTTATGGAAGTGCAAAACGCTGGTACCCTGAACGCTTTGCACAAGTGGCACATGAGTATGCAAAAGAGTATGATATACTCATTTTTGGTGGACCAAATGAAGTAGCAATGGCACAAGAGATAGAAAACAATCTCAAAGCCTTAGGTACACAAAACTACCAAAACCTTGCAGGAAAAACAAATATAGAGGAGTTATGTGCGCATATAGGAGCTTGTTCTCTTTTTGTGACAAACGATAGTGGTCCCATGCATGTAGCTGCTGCTTATCAAGTACCTACTGTTTCTATCTTTGGTCCAACACGCTACAAAGAGACTTCACAATGGAAAAATGAAAAAAGTCGTATTGTTCGCCATGAAATGGAGTGTAGTCCCTGTATGAAAAGAGAGTGTCCCTTAGGACACCATAACTGCATGAAAGAGATTCAAGCAGAGGAAGTGATAGAAGCTATTGAAAAATTTTAACAACTACACTGTATTTTTTCAATAGTTTTCGTCGTACTCTTACCATCAACAAAATCCACAAGCTTCAATTCACCTGCAAACTCCGTTCCTATGACTGCTTTACCTTCATAATCACCCCCTTTAACAAGGACATCAGGAGCTATCATCTTAATCAACTCATAAGGGGTATCTTCCTCAAAAGGCACAACAAAATCTACCGCTTCTAAAGCCGCTAAAAGATAGGCTCTATCTTCAGCAATATTAACAGGTCGAGTAGGTCCTTTGAGTCTTGAAACAGAAGCATCAGAGTTTAAACCTACTATCAAAATATCGCCAAAACTTTTTGCAATTTGTAAGTACTTTACATGTCCAACATGTAAGATGTCAAAACAACCATTGGTGAAAACAACTCGCTTTCCATTCTCACGACAATGAGTAACGATGTTCTCTATATCTTGAAAACTTTTGATATGTGCATCAGAGGTACTTTTATGTAAACTTGCCTCATAGGCTTCTATCTCATCGATGCTCACCGTCGCCGAACCAATTTTACCAACAACCACACCTGCTGCAAGGTTTGAAAATGCTGCTGTTTCTTGTAGACTCATGCCCGTACTCAAGGCAAATGCTATTGAAGCTATGACAGTATCGCCAGCACCAGTAACATCAAAAACTTCTTTGGCTACAGTTGGGAAAATTTCTACTTCTTTGTCGTAAGTAGCAATCCCATCTTCAGAGAGTGTTATCAAAGAAATATCTAAATCACACATAGATTTGAGTTTTAAAAGTGCTGCTTTTAAACTCATGTCATCTTTAATCTCTATTTGTGTTGCGAGTATCGCTTCTTTTTTATTGGGAGTTAAAAGATAGGCACCTCTGTATTTTGAAAAATCACTCCCTTTTGGATCGACTAAAACCTTTACATTATGTGCATTTGCAAGTTTTATAATCGCTTGCGATAAATCAGTTCTTAAAACTCCTTTGCCATAATCAGATAAAATCACAACATCATACGAAGCGATGTTTGGTGTAAGTGAGACTACAATTTTACTCACTGACTCCTCTGTAATATCTTCTTTACTCTCTTTATCATAGCGAATAATCTGCTGACTTACAGCAATAACACGGCTTTTTTTAGATGTTTTTCTTTTACTTTGCATAATAATATTTTCACAATTCACATCTATCTCGCCGAGCATATCTAAAAGCTCTTTGCCCTCTTCATCATCCCCAATGACACTACTGACACTTACCTTTGCACCCAATGTATGGAGATTGTTGATGACATTCCCTGCACCACCTAAAACAGTTGTCTCTTTTGCAATATCCACAACTTGCACAGGTGCTTCAGGAGAGATACGTTCACAACTCCCCCAAAGATAATGATCAATCATCAAATCACCAATGACTAAAATATTTGGTGTTGCATCTTTTAACTTCTGCATCTACTTCACTTCTTCTTCATATATGCGTATAATCTCAGGAACATATGCTTTAATCCCCTCTTCCATCTCAAATCGTGGTTGATACCCTAACAACTCTTTCGTTGTTTCTATATTTGCTTCGGTATGAAACTGGTACGAGCCTATAAATGGATTTGGAATATACTCGCATTGGAGTTTTGTACCCAACTCTTTTTGTAAAATATCGACAATACTTTGAAAACTTCTCGCCTTACCCGTTCCCACATTAAAAATCCCACTATTTCTTGGTTGCATTGCTTTTATATTTGCTTGAATAATATCTTCTATATAGATGAAGTCACGAAGAATTTTATCACTATTTTCAAAAAGTCGCGGATTTTTTCCTGCTAAAATTTGGTGTCCAAACTGTAAAACCATAGAAGCTGTTGTATTTTTAAAATACTCTCTTGCCCCATATACATTAAAGTAACGCAGTCCTACTATCTTAATTTTTGTTTTTTTCATATACTCACGACTCAAATGATCCATACTCAGTTTTGAAAATCCATAGACGTTATTGGGTGCTTCTCGACCTACTCTTTGTGGAGACTCTGCGTTTCCATATGTAGCAGCGGAAGATGCATAGACCATATTTGCTTTATGTGCCACAGCAAGGTCAAGTAAATCTTTATAGGCATTGACATTCGTTTTAATCATCAAATCTTGTTCAAGTGCCGTCGTATCGGAGATAGCAGCCTCATGAAAGATATAATCAAATTTATAATCATTTTCTAACTTCTTTAAAAGTGCTTTATCGTTAATATCTCCGCTAATGATTTCACCATGAAACCCAAGCAAATTTTTAAAATGCCCAAAACTTTTCAGATTACCATTAGATAAAGTTTCACCACTACGAAAGCTATCAAGGACAACTACTTTTGCATAAGGATGCTCATTTTGAAAATAAAAAGCAAGGTTTGAGCCTATAAACCCTGCCCCTCCCGTGATTAAAATTGTTTTGTTTTTTAAAGTGTTGTTTATATACTGCATTTTTTCGCCTTACAAAAGTTAAAGTTAATATAATAATAC
>WFQD01000329.1 GCA_015487265.1 Sulfurimonas sp.
CATATAGGTGGGCAATCTTCCGGTGAGATAAGTTTTGAAGATCCCGAGTATGACTTAAGCACCAATACATTGTCAACTTTAAAGCTTCTGCAATATTGTGTGAAAACGGGATGTAAAAAGTTTATATACGCGAGTACCATGTCCATATACGGTGAGCAAGAAGGCAAAGAACAATTCTCTGAAACAGACAAAACAAATCCAAAATCTTTTTATGCCGTGGGAAAGTTGGCAAGTGAAAAGTATATGCAAATATTTAAAAATCAATTTGATATAGATTTTGTCAGTTTAAGATATTTTAATGTATATGGTCCAGGTCAAAACTTGGAAAATCTTAAACAGGGGATGGTTAGTATATATCTCAAACAATTTTTAGACGATAATTTTGAGAAGGTGATTGTCAAAGGGGATTTGAACAGGTTTAGAGATTTGATATATATCGATGATGTAGTGGATATTACTATAGATTCTGCACAAAATGAAAAATTTGCAAATCGAATAATAAATGTTGGAACTGGGAAAAAAACTACCGTAAAAGAGATATTGGATTTGGTCCAACAATATACAAACAGCACTAAAGACATAGTCGTGACCAATGGCACTCCGGGAGACCAGTTTGGTATCTATTCCGATAACAGATTGCTTCTTGGCATTTATAATAAGCCTTTAACAAATTTTGAAATTGGTTTAAAAAAAATGATAGATTGGATAAATGAAAAATAAAATAGAAAAGAAAGTAACTATTGCCAAAACAGCTAAAGTTACATCATCAAAATTAAAATATTATTCAAGGATCAAAGATTATGCCGAAATACATAATAGCGTATTAGGCAAATATAGTTATATTTCTCAGTTTTCTATTGTCAATAAAACAAAAATAGGAAAGTTTTGTTCCATAGCAAATGGTTGCTATATTGGACTTTGGGAACATAATACAGATGTAAGCACACATTCATTTTATCTATATGAGCATAGCGGGAATTTTGTAAAAGGATACAGAAACTACAAAAAGGATAATATTAAAACTAAAATTGGTCATGATGTATGGATTGGAGCAAATGCTGTAATAATGAAAGGAGTAACTATAGGGAGTGGTGCCATTATAGGAGCCAGTGCTGTTGTCACAAAAGATGTACAACCATATGCGATAGTTGTCGGCAATCCGGCAAAAATTATAAGATATCGATACAGCAAAGATGATATAGAATGGATGTTAAAGCTAAAATGGTGGAATTTTTCAAGAAAAAGATTAAAACAATTGATTAAAATTGGTGCTTTTGATGATTTTGCGATTTTTAAAAAAGCACTGAAAGGAAAAGTATGAAAATTGCAGCAACAAGTCCAAGTTTTTCAAAAAATAGAACTTTACAAAATGAGATAAGAAAATACTTTCCAGACGCCAAGCTGAATTTAGAAGGAGTTCGATTTAACAAAGAAGAGTTGATTGACTTTATAAAAGATGCCGATGGGGTGATCTTGGGTTTGGAACCATTTGATGAAGATATAATCAAGCAGTGCCCTAATGTCAAGATGGTTTCCAAATATGGTGTAGGACTTAACAACATAGATTTAGAAGCTTGCAAGCGAAATCATATAGCTATAGGTTGGACAGGAGGAGTAAATAAACGCTCTGTTTCTGAAATGACATTGGGCTATATGCTTATGTTGGCCAGAAATCTCTACATAACATCAAATCAGTTGAAAAATGGCACATGGAACAAGTCAGGCGGTTTTCAGTTAAGTGGTAAAACGATAGGGATCATCGGTGTAGGTCATATTGGCAAAGACCTCGTTCAGCTTTTAAAACCATTTGAATGCAAGATACTAGTCAATGATATTATCGATCAAGATAATTACTATAAAAAAAATAATTTGACAGAAACAACAAAAGATGAGATTTATAAAAAGAGTGACTTTATCACTATACATACGCCTTTTAATGAAACTACTAAAAATATGATAAACAAAGAAACTTTATCACTTATGAAAAGTAGTGCCTATGTGATCAACAGCGCAAGAGGTGGGATTGTCAACGAGAATGATTTGAAATTTGCCTTGAAAAACAATATAATAGCAGGAGCTGCTATAGATGCATATGTGAAAGAACCTCCAACAGACGAGGAATTGTTATCGTTACCAAATCTGATTTGTACACCACATATCGGCGGCAATGCCAAAGAGGCTGTTGAAGCAATGGGAATGAGCGCTATCAAACATCTTGTGGAGTTTTTTAAAGTATGAAAAATGTTATCGTTTTTGGCGGAAGTGGATTTTTAGGAAGTTATGTTGCTGATGAGCTTACAAGAAGAGGGCATAAAGTAATTATTGCTGATATCAATCCATCTAAATACATAAAAGAAAGCCAAAAATTTATAAAAACCGATATACTTGACTTTGAAAATGTAAAATCTATCATAAAAAACGCAAATATAGTTTATAATTTTGTGGCTGTTGCAAATCTTGACGACGCTATTCATGACCCTATAAATACTACACAAATAAATGTGATGGGAAATTTAAATATCTTGGAAGCATGCAGGCAACATGGCGACATCGAAAGGTTTGTGTATGCAAGCAGTGCCTATGCCTTGAGCAATGAAGGGTCATTTTATGGCATCAGTAAACACTCTTCTGAAAAACTTACAGAGGAATACTACAAAAGGTATGGATTAAAATATACTGTCATAAGATATGGGTCATTATATGGCGAAAGAGCCAGTCATAATAATTATATTTATAATTTGTTAAAAAATGCAATCGAAAAGAAAGAACTTTATTACAAAGGTGACGGTGAAGACCTTAGAGAGTATATTCATGCTGCCGATGCCGCAAAACTATCCGTTGATATACTTGAAGATACACAATATGAAAATGAGCATATTATTTTAACCGGAACTGAACGACTTAAGAGAATTGAACTTCTTACAATGATAAACGAAATAATGCAAAATAAACTAAAAATAAAACAAGTAAGTGGTAGCAATATGGGACATTATAAAATTACACCCTATTCTTATCATCCAACTGTTGCAAAAAAACTTATAGCAAATCCATACATTGACTTGGGACAGGGGCTTCTAGAGTGCATTCAGGCTATACATGATGAAATGGAGAATTGATAATTGAGAATTGAGAATGAAAAATATATCTATCTCTCTTATATTTTGGATACCGATACACCTACATATGGCAACAGAAACAGGTTTGAGCAGGTTAAAAAAAGTGATATCTCCAAAGGTGACATAGCCAATGATACAGCTATCTCTACGACTGTACATATTGGCACGCATATAGATATGTCTTATCACTTTTACAACGACGGACAAACCATCGAAGATTTCGATGTTGATTTTTGGATATTTGAGAAAAAAGAAATTCTTTTTATTGAATTAAAAATCAAAAACAAAGAATTGATAATCAAAGATGAATTGATAAATGAATTAGAAAAAATCAAAAACAATTCTCCATTATCAACTTTCAATTATCAATTATTAATAGTAAAGACTGGCATTTGTCACAAGAGAGACAAAAAAGAATTTTGGGAACAAAACTATGGCTTTCATCCAGATATTGCCAAGTATTTAAGGGACAATTTTCCAAATATAAAAATTTTTGGATTTGATAGTATTTCAGTTTCAAGCTGGCAAAACAGAACACTTGGAAGAATTGCTCATAAAACTTTTTTAGACCCTCAAAAACCTATCTTGCTTTTAGAAGATATGAATTTATGCAATGTTAATAAAAATATAAATTTTGATGAGATTATTGTCTCTCCTCTGAGAATATCAAAATGTGATGGACTACCATGCACGGTATTATGTAAAATTGAAAATAATTCTCAATTCTCAATTCTCAATTCTCAACTTAAAGTTATCCTCTGGGACTTTGATGGTGTAATTTTTGATAGTATGAGCATCAAAGATGAAGGATTTAAAAAATTGTTTCAATCATATGATGAAAATTTGGTTGAACAATTCATTGAATTTCATTATCAAAACGGAGGAATGCCAAGATTTGATAAGATAAGATA
>WFQD01000330.1 GCA_015487265.1 Sulfurimonas sp.
ATTCTTAATATCCCAACTATCTGCATAATTGTGCAATATGATTCTGTAATCCAATGCATACTTTTCAAGCTTCTTTTCGTTTCTGTTGTAACGAAAATCATCTTTTACAAAATGTTGATTGGACTTATAGAGTTTTATGCCTTCTTCTGTAGTAAAAGTATCATACAGATCTATCATTTGTTGCTTATAATAAAAAATAGCATTTTTTATAACCCATATGACTATAGCTCTGATATTGCTTTCAGCAAAGTCAATACTGACACCTTCTGTCACTTTTTTTCTAATCTCTTTTCTTGTTTTGCTTGTCAATCGGCAAGTAATATCAGAAAGATTATTGAAAAGCTCTTCCCAGTATAGACTTTTAAGTCCTTCTATTTTTTCTTTAAAAGAACTAATTAGATTTTTTAGATTTACATTTAGTTCTTTAAAGAGCTCTGAATCAAGTTCTGACAACTTCTGATAATTGCCAATGAGATGGTTTACCTCATTGTCGTAGAGTTGCACCAAAGCGGGAATTAAGCCATTCCCAGATACGACCTCTTTTTTTATTTTTTTTGCTAATGTTTTTTGTCTCTTTAGATAATCAGTTTTATATTTGTCATCTGATTTATCCGCAGATATTTTGAAGGTATTTTCAAACCACAAATCAAACGGATCAACTAGACATGCTTGCGAATATAAAACTTTACCTTTAAATTTATTGTAATTCAAACTTATTTTTACTAAAGAAACTTTAGCTCTTGCTTTTCTATCTTCGGCATTTAAAAAGTCAAAATTACCAACAATTTTTACTTTTGCCTTACGATCTTTAATAGCTTGAGCTATACTTTTGTTATTGCCCCATCGCTGAGGAATAACTAAGTATATAGTTTCTGCATTGGCTTCACGAATTATTTTTGTAGTCCATTGTACATACTCAGAGTATGGTGGATTACAAAACACTATATCAGACTGTTTGTCTATTAGTGTACTTTCGTGAAAATCCGTGCCAATTATCAGAGCCTCATTAGGCATTTTACTTAAGAGTGTTTGCGATTTTTCAATCGCTAAATACTTATAGATACCAAGTTGGTTAGCATTTTCATGCCTTGCTCCCTCTTGATATTGACTTTCTGAAATCTCTTTGAGAGTTGAGAAGAGTTTTCCGTTTCCTGCTCCTATATCAAGTATAGAAACAGACATATACTCATATCTGTCATTCCAATCTTTTTTGCCCTCTTTAATATCCCAATACATCGCTTCAATAATTTCACGAGTAGTAGGATAAAACTCGTAATCTTCATTTTTTTCTTTCAATTCTTTTATGATTGCATTCATTCTTTTTCTCCTTTGTTCACAAAAAACAAGGGGACAAGAATTACCCCATTAGGGATAAAAACTTATCCCCAACTGGGTTAAACTGCAACTTTATTAATTGTTACTCCTCTATCAGTCTCTAAAACTTTAAACATCTCAGATACAAGTTTTTTGCCATATTCGTATCCATCAAAGGTGGACTGGTAAAAAAGATGTGTAATCATTGATGTTTTTAGATTGAAGATGAATTTATGGCCTGCTTTGTTCAAAGAAACATAGGTCTCATATATATTTTCACCTTTTTTTCTAAAAGCCTTAGATAGCTGAGGATAGACGACTTCGAGGAATGAATAAAATACTCTATTGGCACTCATTGCACCGCCCCCCAATCGCAAGTATTAAAAAGCGTAGGTATTTTCACCTGACGCATTTTTTCCTTAACGCTTTCAGTGTAGTATTTGAGTTGTAACTCTTTTTCTACAATCCTTTTTAGAGCATTAAAGCCTTGATCGGTGAGTTTATAAGTATATTTTTTACTCCCATCGTCATCAACATAGAGGAGTTTCTTTTCCAAAAAACCTTTTTTAACCCAATATCCGGGGTTTGTACTTACAAGTTTGTAATATGCCCTGTCATGGATTAAGAGGTTTTTTTTGTCTTCATCTAAATCTCTCCACAACATCTTCAATCCTTTATTGAAGATTGGTTATTAAAACGGTAATTTCTTTACCATCGTAATTGAACCAATCTTCAAGATTGTCAACTGTTGCTTCAAGATTTTTTACTTCTTTCTCTTCTTCAAGAAGAGTTTTGTAAAAAGCTTTTGCACTATCTATATTGACAAAGCTTTTTGTCTTATCTGGAGCGACAATACCGTTCTCTTGATAAACAATTGTAAAGATAGATTGGTTAACATCTAACAATCTATACATCTCAATAGAGTAATGATTATATTCTGTCTTTACGACAATCTTTTTTTCTTGCTTCGCCAAAGAGATAATAGCATCTGCGACAATCTCGCATGTGTATTCAAGATCGTCCTCCCACCAATTAGCAACTAAAACTTCCTCATTATTAGAAGTCCAATTGTCTAATAGCGGTCCACCATCAACTCTTACTGCATCTGCTTTTTCTATATCTCTTTTGAAGTTTTCTACTGTGTATCTCATATTTTATCCTTTCTAAAATTAGAAAAGACATACCAATCCCCTAATGGGGATTAAGATATATCTTTATCCCCATTGTAGGGTGTTGGCTTAATTAAGCGACTTTTTTATGTTCTGCTATTGTTCTTTTATGCTCAAAAGATAAACAGCGAGCTTTTTTAATTTCCTTACGATTATAATCAATCGCATCTTCCATGATTGCAATTTTGTCTGCCAAAGATAAATTGGGATCATTTTCCCAATCGTAGTTATTGGCTTCTAAATTCTCAATCTTTTCAAACTCCTCTGCTCGTTCTCCTTCATATCCAAAAAGATTTCTTGTGCTTGGGGGTTTTATATCCCCATTGTATACAAGCTTTTCAATGGTTACGATATTTATTGTATCTGATTTCCATTCTTGTCTAATAATCTCTTCGATATCCGGAGTTGGATAAAATTGAGCTGTTTCAACAGGCAAAGATAACACAAGCTTTACCGCTTCCTCTTGCGATACACTTAAGGAAAGACCACCTAGAGCATAAATATACTCCTTAGCATTGTTCGTATGCTTCATGAGTTGTAAAGCCAATTGTGCACAATACCTATTATCTTTATATTGAGAGGAATAATATGAAAGAGATCCAATGGTAGCGGAATTTTCCCTTTTGAAAATCTCTTTCAAAAGAATTGCATTTTTATACAACTCTTTGTTGTATTTTATATTTTTTCCTCTCTTTTGAAATGTGTTAACTATTGTAAGATCTAAATCACCCTCTTTAAGCCATCTATCTTGAATAAATTCAAGTTCTGAAATTGAAATAGCTTCAAAGTCGGGCTTTATTTTTTTTACATCCTTTTGCATTTCAAGCAGTCGAAATAGAATCTCTTTGCGAAAATCCAAAGTATACCCGCCTGGAGATACCATTCCTTTTCTATGAGTATTTTTATCATACTCTAGCTTCTTGAAATTTCTATGATTATAAATATCTCTCTTTTCCCAATGTCCATCTCGAAATTGAATAAGCCAATTTCTAAAACTTTCAATGGTAGCAAGATATTCATTGTTTGCTGCAAGATTGTTGAGTGTTTTATCCCTTTCAAATAAGGGACATATATAACACCCAAATCTTGCAGATTTAGAACACCCCGGACTATTGCTACCTTCTATAAGGGATGAACATTCATCCCCATCCCCAGCAGCTTCACTATATATAGCGCCAAGTCCACTTTTATCAACCCAAGATTCAGATTGGGTATAAATATAATTCCAAACATCATCTTGAGTCATATCTTCAATTGGGGCTAATAATTTGCAGTTATGGTCAATATGCTTTTTAAGATGCAAATAACCATCTAAAGCATTAGCTTCAAGTCTATTTTTACGATCATGACTCTCATCTTTTCTTGCACCTGTAACTGCTATGTACCCGCCATATTTTTCTTTTACCTCTTTTATTGCCTTTTCCATAGGTTTTATCTTCATTCTATCAGTGCACCATCTATAGTCTCTCCGTGGTAAAGAATAACCAATACCAATAAGTTTAGACCAAAAAGTATTTTTAAGTTCCGGACTTACTTGTTTAAAAACAAACGGCAAACCGTTTTTCAAGCTATACTCCTCGAACCTTTTAATAGAATTTTTGATTTGACCTATAACGGGTGGCATTTCTAAGAGAGTGTCACTAAACAGGACGAACACTTCTTTAGCTCTTTTTTCTTTTGGTAAACTTTTAATAGCTTTTGCTACCAAATCCAAAGCCACAGTAGAATCTTTACCACCGCTGTAAGCCACATAAAGAGGTATTTTACTTGAGAGATATAAATTTTGTATCTCTGCTATTGATTGCCTAATCATGATGCTACCCCACGCTTCGCCAAAGCCTCCAAAACTGTACGCTTGGTAAAGTTGGAAAAATCCATTTCCAACAACACATCACCTCGAATGCCACCAATTTTGTTAGTGTCAATATGGTGTTCTTTTACCCAAGATGATGTACCTGCCTTACAGTTTCCTGCTTCATAACTATCTTCAAGCCCGACAAAAACCCTTTTTGCTTTTTGTACAAGCAATGTTTGCTCATATTTTTCAAGCAATCGTTTTGAGAGCTTTTTGGATATTTTGCTATAAAACTTATTAGGGGCTTCGTTAAAGAGTTCGCCTAATGTGAAGTGATATTCTTCACCTTTAAACCTAATTGCATAAGCTTTTTCGTCAGTAAAGTCGCCTATTTGTGTATAAACAAGCTCTTTGCCATCCGCTTCTGCAATCTTTCTGAGAATTTTTAAATGGCGATATTTGCCAAGTAGAATCTCATCTTCGAGGTGATTTTTTAGCCACTTTTCGTAAGCGTCGGTAACCAATATTTTAGCATCTGCGCTATTATTCCATTGGATATAATCACCGATTACTCTTTTTGCTTCGTACATATCTTCTTGAAATTCATTATTTATAATCTTGAGATTGAAGATACTGTTGTTGTATGACCAACCACTATAGCTATCATCAAGCCCCATTTCATTATAAATACATGAACTAATCTCAAGCTCTTTCTTTTCGTCTTTAAGGATACTAACAATTTTCTCTATTAGCTCAGGATTTTCTTGGTATGTATATCCCCAGAAAACTTCCTCACATTCATCTCCATCTATGTCGAGATATGAAATAAGGATTTCCTCTTGGTTGTATTCATACCCAACATACCAATCCTTACCTTTTCTTGCATAGACACAAACTTGATCTTCTGGATCTGTTGAATCCAAATAATCTTTAAAAGCATCTATGTCTCGCCAAAAATCATCTAAGATGATATTGTTAATATGACTCATCCTGCCATTAAAATACTCACAATCGCCAGTATCTTGACAAACACCACTTCCATGTATTAGATGATAATCGCCATTCCAATATTCATCATTTCTATCTATTGAAAAAGTCATAATATCATCAAGATATTCCGGTTCATCAAGATACTCTTGTAACTCATCATTATAGAGAGTATAGCCCTTAAACCTCAATAAATCTTCCATCATCTCTTTTTGATCTTCGAAAGATGCGGAATATTTTGAGATAGGGAAGTAGCCGATTCGCTCTGGATATGTTACATGGATATTTATCTCTGCAACACCTTTTAACCCAGATTCAATCAACTTTTTTACACTAAATTGCTCTTGAGAAGTTTTTGCATCTTCAAATTTATAATGCTTCTTCTCATCGCCTTCATAAAGCCATATATTTTTGACATATAGCTGCTCAGGTTTATACTTGCCTATAGCCTCTTTAGCTCTCTCTACAGACTTGAAAGACGATGGATTAGCCCATAAGCTAATAACAAGATGATCAGCTTTAAAAAGCTCAACACCTTTACCCCTAATAGACTTACCAACTCTGTAACCTGAATTTTCTATATTTTTTATTGTTATTTCTTTAGCTTTCATTGTTTATCTCCTATGAGTTAAAACATATGTTTAAATTTAGCATAGGAGTCCCCAATCGGGGAAGCTCCTGCCACATATGTTTTATGTGAATGAAGCAACCCCTTTTGGGGTGCTAAACAACTATTTTAAGCACTTTTTTTTGTCATTTGAAGGATATAGCTTTCAGCCTCATCAATAGACCAAAACCTATCTTCAAGATTTTTACCGTTTTTCCAAACACTAAAGC
>WFQD01000331.1 GCA_015487265.1 Sulfurimonas sp.
AAATTATCCAAACAAATCAGCTTTAATAGAAGAAAGACTAAAAAATATACTTCTGAAAGAAAAAGAAGAATTAGAGCATATTGGAAAAACCCAGAAGCAAATATTTGGTATATTATTCAACAAAAAAATTGAAATAGATGGAGAATCTTTTTGCCTAAAAGACATCAATGATAAAAAATTGACAAATGATATTTTTAGATAAGTAATTTTAAAAATATATCAATAAATTAGGTTTATAAGTCCAATTTAGATACAATAAAACAAAAAAGGTTCTCAGATGCAGTTAGATGAACTTAGAGAGTATCAAAGAAAACTTTTTGAAAATAACAACTTCACATACAAAAGATATTTTTATAAAACTATAGACCTTGATAAAAAACTTGTTGGTATTGTAGGAGCTAGAGGGGTTGGGAAGACTACTTACCTCTTGCAGTATCTCAAAGAACTTGACCTTCCATTTTCCAAAAAGCTTTACATCAGTGCAGATATCATAACTATTCCATCTCTTTTTGAAGTAGCCAACTCTTTTAGCAAAGAAGAAGGTGAAGTACTCATCATTGATGAGATACACAAATACAAAAACTTTGAGATAGAGTTAAAAAAGATTTATGATCTTCTCAATCTCAAAGTCATCTTTAGCGGTAGCAGCGCACTGAGTATCGACAACGCAAAAGCAGACCTTAGCAGACGGGCAAGACTTTACAGTGTCTATGGTTTGAGTTTCAGAGAGTTTATAGAACTTGAAAAAGGGATCACGCTCCCTGTGTTTAGACTTGAAGAGATTTTGACAAATCATATAGATATAGCTTACGAACTTTTACAAAAGTTCAATCTTACACTTCTTTTTAGAGAATACATAAAAAGCGGCTACTATCCGTTTTACTTTGAAGATAAAGAGGATTATCTCATAAGACTCAATGAAACGATAAATACCGTCATAGAGGTGGATATTCCCTCCATATTTCCTATAGATTACAGTAGTGTACAAAATCTAAAAAAATTAGTACGACTCCTCTGTGAATCACATCCATACACCCCAAATATCAAAGAACTTTTAGCAAAAATGGATATGAAAGACAATTACAAAGGTCTTTACAGGTTTATAGAGTATCTGAGTCGTGCCAAAATATTTACCACTTTAAAACCTACATCAAAAGGAGATAACATCTTTGTCAAACCAGATAAAATTTACCTAAACAATACAAACTTACATTATGCCTACTGCAACCATAACAACACAGGTACACTCAGAGAGGTTTTTATAGCAAGTATGTTGAGTCAAGCTCACACCATTCAAGCAGCAAAAAAAGGTGACTTTCTTGTTGATGAAACTTACACTTTGGAAGTGGGCGGTAAAAATAAAAAGTATAAGCAGATAAAAGATATACCAAATTCTTTTGTCGTAGCTGATGATATAGAAGTGAGTAGTGGAAACAGAGTGCCTTTATGGCTGTTTGGGTTTTTGTACTAAATAGTTGTGAAATAAATTTATGTTAAGACAAAATATGACCAAAAAAGTTAGTAGAATTTATGAAATAAAATAGTGAGAAGAAAATAAATGGCTAAAAATTCACCAACTACAAAATCGAATCTGACTTTATCTATAAAAAAGCAAAAAGCCCTATAAAGGCTACAAATGAATTGCTCTCAAAAAGGAGAAATACCTCAGTAAGACAAAAATTAAATTACAGATTAAATATTAGCGTTAATAATGCTCCATCAATTGAGTCTATCTCCATCACACCCGATGGAAGATATATTGTCTTTGGAAGTAGCACTGGGACAATAAAACTAGGGGATATTGAAAGCGGAAATGAGTTGGTTCAATTACAGATGGTGCATGGGTAGCTTCTACACCTGAGAGTTACTATAATTGTTCTGATGATGCTATGAAATATATAGATTTTTTTGATGGAGATAGACTTATAGATAAATCTGACCCTATTTACAAACAAAGAAGAAAGAAAAATCTTGGGATAAAGATAGGTGAAATTATAGATAAATACTCAAATGGTGTACCACAGACAAAAATATTACAGACTAAGAGTATACCTGTTAATACCGAGAAAAGAACTATTAAAAATGTGTTAAAGAAATACTTGCTAGGATAACTTATGAATGAAATAGTAAAACGATTAGAAATTATAAAAAGCTCTATAGCCATAGAAGATGAAGAGATAATAGAATTGCAGATAATGAAACTGCAAAAGATGGATATAAATGATAGTGTCAAAAAGATAATTGCCTCTTTAGAAAACAGTGAATATGGCGACGCTTTTGCAGCTATAGAAGCGTATCTCAAAAAATACAGTGGTGTAACACTCTATGCAGATCCAGAAGTTCAAGGGCTGAAACTAGAACTCAAAGCCTTGGAGTCAAAACTGCAAAAGCTTGTTGAACATAAAACTGAAATTTTAAACAATATAGAGGAGTTTAACAGAGAATACACTCTAAGAATTGGTTCTCTCATAGAGGAAATACTTGCACTCAAAAAAGAGATACTTTATAAAAAAACAATCGCAAAAGAGAAACTAAAAGAACAATATCAACAAGATAAAGAAATCTACGAAGAGATTCAAAGCACGATAGGTGAAATAAAAAAGAGTATAGAAGATCTTGAAGATGTCTTAGAAAAAATTGATGAAGAGAGTGCAGAGTATGAAGAGTATACAAAATTATATGATGATCTTAAAGAGAGTCTTCACGATTTAGAAGAGGAACAGGATTGGCAAGAAGAGCACCTCAAAGAAATCGAAGATGAGCTTGATAATGAAAGCATAGAAGAAGAGTATGAAGAAGCAAAAAATGCTTACGAAGAGTATCATCAAGAACATAAAGAGATAAACGAGCAACAGAAAGATATTAACATTCTTGATGAAAAAGAAAAAAAGGAACTCAAAAAACTCTACAAAAAAGCCGCAAGGCTCTGTCATCCAGATATTGTAGCAGATAAGTATATAAAACAAGCAAAAGAGATTATGCAAGCCCTCAATACAGCTTATTCAAAGCAAAATTTATCTGAAATAAAGATGTTACTCTTGAGTCTTGAAAATGGTACAGGGTTTATAGTTTCAAGCGATGCCATAGATAATGTAAAAATACTTAAAGCGAAGATTGATGAGATTAAACATAAAATACATGAAGTGAAGTCAGAAGTAGAAGCGATACAAAAAGATGAAACATTCATAACTCTATCAGAGCTTGATGACTGGGATGCTTATTTTGAGGAACTAAAAGAAAAACTTCAAGAAGAAAAGGAGAGGTTAGAAGAAGAAGCTAGTGAGGTTTTAGAAGGTAAAGAAGAAACTAAACAGTCCTTTTCCTCTGAATCAAATAATTTTACCAATAATTATACCGCAGATGAATTGCAACCAATAGTTTATGACTGGATAGTAAACAAATTTAAGCGGATAAACAAAGCTGATTTAAGCAGCGATTACAAAGCAAATATAAGAACTGAAGATGAAGCGAAAAGAGTTGCCAGAGAACTTATAGAAAAAGGGAGTTCATCAATTAAACTATCTTATTTAATGAAACTTGCATATGGTTCAGTTGATTTTATAGTTGATGATGTGACTTTTGATACTTTTGATTTGAAGGTAACTCAAACAAAAACGCAGACTACACAAAAGAAAAAACAACAACCGATAAAAGCAGAAAATAGTCAATACTCAAAAGATATCCAAGATATTCAAAACCCTAACTTTGAAAAGATTAGAAGATATTGTAATAACCTAGTGAAGAATAACCAAGCAGATGCAATGCAAACAGACTTGGCTAATAATGGTAAAATGTATAAGGCATTAGTTTATAATGCATTGGAAAAATTTGTAGATAAATTAGAAGGAGGTGCCATCTCTTTGGTTGATTGGGGATGTTATCAAGGTATTGGTTCATCTCTTGTGCTAGACTATATCAAAGAGAAACAACTTGCTACTGCGGTAGATCAAATTATTTTGATAGATAATGATACAAAAGCCATATGTAGAGCCATAATGCATATAGATACATTCAAGCAAAATGACATAGATATAGTGCCCATCAATAATATGAACGAATTAGAAAAATTAGAAAACATTAAAAATAATATCACTTTGAATATAGTCATAAATGATAAAATGCCCGTTGTTTATAGTAACATAAATTATGGATTATTACATAATGCTTATTTTATGTGTGTATCAAATAAAGATAAATCTTTTGTAGATGAAGTA
>WFQD01000332.1 GCA_015487265.1 Sulfurimonas sp.
GAAAAGGGATGTATGATCGTTTTTTTGCAAAATTAAAAAAAAGACCATATGTTATTTTTATACAAAACAGATACTGTTATACACCAGAGTATCTTTGTGATGATTATGATGTAAAATGCGATATGATTGTCACTTCATATATAGAAAAAGTAGTGTCAAAAAAAGGAAATAAATGATGTTAAATGAACTTTTATCAGGAGGTTCCATCGCTATAGTAAGCGGTGTTGTTGGATTTTTAATTTCTAAAAAAATTACAGCTGCAAATTTTGAAATTTATGTTGAACAAGCAAAAGCAAAAGCAGCTGCCATTGACAATGAAGCCCAAAATTTACTAGAACGTGCCCACCTCAAATCACGTGAAATAGAGATGGAAGCGAAAAAACAGTATGAGAGTGTGAAAGAAAGAGTTAAGGAAGATTTACGCCAACGTGAAGATACTTTAGCACATGATGAAGAACGTTTTAAAAAATATAAAGAGATTGAAGAGAAAAAAATAGCTTTAGATGCCAATGCTTTGAAATCAAAAGAGATTAATTTAGAAAGAAATGAGAAGTCTTTAAGTGTGTTAAAAGAGAAGTATGAGAAAAAACTCGATGAAGTTGTTCATGCGATTGAAAATAGTGCAGGTATGACAAAAGAAGAGGCAAAAACATTACTGCTTAAAAATATAGAAGAGAAGTCGCGTGTAGAAGTTTCGCACATTGTTCGTCGCTATGAGAATGAAGCCAAAGAAGAGGCTGAGAAAAAAGCAAACTTTATTTTAGCACAGGCAACAAGCCGTTTTGCTGGTGAATTTGCCAGTGAGCGTTTGACAAACCTTGTGCATCTTGAAAATGATGAGTTAAAAGGGCGTATAATAGGGAAAGAGGGGAGAAATATCAAATCTCTTGAAACTTTACTTGGGGTGGATATTATTATTGATGATACACCAAACGCAATACTTGTGAGTAGTTTTAACCTCTATCGACGGGCTATTGCAACAAAAACCTTACAGTTACTTATTGAAGATGGCAGGATTCAACCAAGTAGAATTGAAGAGATTTTTCAAAAAGTTTCAGATGAGTTTGAAGCCAGTATTCTTGCGGAGGGTGAAGAGTTAATCGCAGATATGAATATTGGTGTGATGCATCCTGAACTGATGAAACTTATAGGACGACTGCGTTATCGTGCAAGTTATGGGCAAAATGCTTTGGCACATACACTTGAAGTTGCTCATTTAGCAGGTGTAATGGCAGCCGAGATGGGTGGTGACCCAATTTTAGCAAAAAGAGCAGGCTTACTACACGATATTGGTAAATCATTAACACATGATCATGATGGCAATCATGTTGATTTAGGTGCAGAGGTCTGTAACCGTTATAATGAAAACAGTGTTGTCATTAATGCTATTTATGCACACCATGGGCAGCAAGAGATTCAAAGTATTGAGTGTGGTGCAGTATGTGCTGCAGATGCACTCTCTGCTGCAAGACCAGGAGCGAGACGAGAAGTCCTTGAGAGTTTCTTAAAAAGAGTCACAGAAATTGAGGAGATTGCATCTGCCCAAACAGGAGTAAGGCAGGCTTATGCTATAAATGCAGGACGAGAAGTTCGTGTGATTGTGAATGCGACTTTAGTCAATGATGACGAATCGGTACTCCTTGCAAAAGAAATAGCAAAAGAGATTGAAGAAAAAGTACAATATCCAGGGGATATTAAGGTGAATGTTATACGAGAGAGTAGGGCTGTTGAATTTGCAAGATAAAGCAAGATAAAGGTAGTATTTAGCATGATTTAATCGAGCTTTAATGCAGTTTTTTGTAAAATTCCGTAATTTATATACAAAGGGAGCACACCGATGGGTGAAATGTTTACTTTTTTTGGATTAATTTCTGAAAATCATGATTTTTTATTTGTAACACACATGGTGCTATCAGCGCTTATCGCATTAGTTTTAGTTAAAGTTGCTATGTCAAATTTACAAGTAGTTCCAACAGGAACACAAAACCTTATGGAAGCATACATTAGTGGTGTTTTATCTATGGGTGCAGATGTAATGGGTCGAGAAAATGCTCGTAAATATGTTGCTTTAGTTGCAACTATTGGATTATTTGTAGGAATTGCGAATATCATTGGTATTATTCCAGGGTTTGAAGCACCTTCTGCAAATTTAAATATGACATTAACTTTAGCACTGAGTGTTTTTGTTTACTATAACTATGTTGGTATTAAAAAGCAGGGTGTTATAAATTACTTTAAACACTTTAGCGGTCCTGTATGGTGGTTGGCATGGTTAATGTTCCCTGTAGAGATTGTGTCACACTTTTCTCGCATTGTATCATTAAGCTTCCGTCTTTTTGGAAATATTAAAGGTGACGATATGTTCCTTGCAGTAATGTTAATGCTTGTGCCTTGGATTATTCCTTTAGTACCATTTGCACTTTTAACATTTGGAGCATTTTTACAAGCTTTTATTTTTATGATGCTTACTTATGTTTACCTCGGTGGTGCAATCGCTGTTGAAGAGCACTAAGCACTCTCCTAAAAATACAAAAAGCGAGTATTTTTTTAAATACTCGCTTTTTTTTTGAATTATACTTCTTACTTTTAAAATACTCTCTTTCTCTTTTTTTACTTTTCTTTCTCTTCTTTTTTCTCTATACTTGTCTCTTGATTAAGAGGATGAAAATGACAGAGAGGGAGCTCTTCTTGTATGCTACATCGCTCTTTAATCCACATAGTAAAGATTCCTAAGAGGTAGGAGAGTGCTATAATGAGAATGATTTCATAGTTCATTGAATGTTCCTATATTTTACTTTAAATTCAACTCTTTTGTTGATTTCCTGTGCTTGTGGATTACTATCTGGCACCATTGGTCTTGATTGACCGTATCCTACAGAAGAGATTCTCTTTTTATCAACACCTTGTGAAATAAGGTAGTCTGCGACACTTTTTGCTCTGCGTTTAGAGAGTTTGAGGTTTCTCTTTCTATGTCCTGAACTGTTTGTATGTCCCTCGACAATTAAATCAACACTTGGAAATTGAATGAGAAGTGCAGCAATATCATTAAGAATAGGAAAAGATGCTGGATCGACATCTGCTTTGGCATAGGCAAAAATGATTTTTTTACTTGCAACAACACGTTTAAATGCATCTTCTATATCTACTTTGTCTGTTATAGCAGTGTGAACACTATTGTGCTGATTGTCTATAGCAATTTTTTCAAAACCACCACCTTGAATAGTCTTTATCTTGATTTGAAAATCTCGCAGTGTTTGTGCTATTGTATTGTCTATAGTATGAAGATTGAAGGAGTACTCTAGTACTCCTTTTGGAATAGTAATTGTTTTGACTGGTTGAAAATCAACAGTTGCTTTGGCTGTGTTGTCTGTATATTCAAATGCGACTTTTAAGGTATCTTCTAGTTTTTGAGAAATATGGATTGTGTAGTTTCCATCTTTAGCTTCTGCTATTTTAGCAGGACCAGATAAAGATACATAAGCACTTTGCTCATCTACTGGGTGTGCCTCATCTACTATACTGAATTTAAGTGGTGTGATTGGGTTGATTTTTTCAAGCCCTCCATTTGAAGTAGCTTGAAGAGAAATAGACAAGTTTTCTTCTCCTTCTGCGATATTATCATTCAAAGGTTTTATAGAAAATGTGCTTGTTTTTTGCCCACTTTGTATTGTTACTGCTTTTGCTCCTTGAAAATCAATTCCATCTTTGGCAACACCTGAATAGTGAATAAAAAACTTTATTGCTTTTGGGAGTGTTTGTGAACTTGTAAGGGTTATTTTACTCGCTTGAGCATCTTCACTGAAGCTGTTTTGTTGAGAAGAGAGTGTTATATTTGCTGCTGTTTCTGTGTTGCCTTGAGGATTGTCTAGAATGTGCGTTGTATTCTCACTCATATCTATATTAATGCGTTCATACACATCACTTTGTGTATTTTGAGCAAGGAGTGTAAGTGTTTGGTTCTTTTCTACAATGTTATCATCTTGTACGATGGTATTGAAAGTTGCCTCTTTTTGCCCTTTTTTTATTGTAGCAAAAAGAGTGTTTTTATAAATATTATTATCACTTGACATAAGAGAAAAATGGAGTGTAACATCTTGAATCACTGCTTGGTTTGCTGTAATTTTATAAGTGATTTTTTCTGTTTCCATAGCTTGTTTTGGAGCTTTGAGTTGTAGAAGAAGTGCTTTCGATGGTGGTGTTTCATCTTTAAGAGCAACTTTAAAATGGCTTCTATCATAACGAATATCTTCAAAACCAATATCATTAAGTCCAGAGATGAAGACATTTATACTCTCATTACGTTCCTTATAAATATCATCAATGGTTGTGATGGTAAGTTTTGCTTCGTGTGCACCTTTAGGAATGCGAAGCTGTTTTGGTGCCGTGTAATCAATGCCGTATTGGGCACTGCCTTTATAGCTGATATTGAGGTCAATATCTTCTATAGCAGCTTGAGAAAGTGCTAGAGTGAATTGTGCCGTTTGATTGTTTTCAGTAAGAGTGTCTGGACCAGAGATTTGAATGATATTGCTTTGATTGTCTTCATCTTTAGGAGGTTTTTCATCAAGAATTTTTGTAAAGATAACATTGCTCGCATTCGATACATTGTACTCTTTTAAAAATGTTTCACCCCTAATAGTCAAAATTCTTACAGCAAAAGCATCATTAAACTCTGCAAAGGGGTCATCTATAATATCAATAGTGAAATTTGCAGAAGTTTTTCCCTTTTTAATTGTAACATATTGTGGTGCACGATAATCGACATCTTTTTGTGCAGTACCACTATACTTTAAAGTGACATTCAAATCTTGATGAAGATCTTGAGTCATTCGAATTGTATATGTGTTGTTCGATTCTGTCTCTTTGACAATATTTGGGCCATCAATTGTAGCAAAGTCATTAGGTACCATAACCATGGGATTTGAGGGCTTTGGGGCTATAAAGTAAATAAGTACTAATGCTTGTGCAATAAACAAATACCAAAAGAGCTGACATAAAAATGATTTGAGGATACGTAAAGATTTATTTTTCATATTCAAGTGTTATATAAGGAGGTATGGCAATGGTGACATGAATCATTTTGAGTTTCATTTTTTTGATTGCCATTTCTTTGTTAAGAGAAAAAGATTTCATAAGGGAACTCAGTACCAATGTTCCAATTTTATTGCCCTCAAGTGACTTTAAAATCTGTTCTTGTTTTTTTCTATCAACCACTTTAACAAGTTCAAAAATGGTACTTACTTCAGGGGGAACTGAGAGCTCTGCCTCAACTCCAGAAATGCTATACCCTGCTTGTTCAATGAGTGGTAGGGCTTCATTTAAATCATTCATAATACTTGTTGTCATTTTCCCAATACTATCTGTCCTAAAAGTAGCAATTGTTTCATTTTGAGACGTAAGAAACATATAAATACCTGTAGATGATAACAGGAATAAAATAAAACCATACAGTATAAGTTTAAGCATTTGAAGTCCCCAAAGGTTTTTTTCGTGACATTAACACAGTCGTTATTGCCTGTTTTACACTCTCTATCTGTTCTTGTTTTTGCAGTAAATCTTTTTCATAACATACTATATCATATTTTATATTTTTTTCTTGTATATATAAAGATTCAAGTTGTGCATTCTCTTCAGAAGCAAATTCTAAGTTGATGATTTTTTTTTGGAGTTTTGTGAGCTTCTCTTTGAGTGTTTGTATTTTATTTTGGATATTAATATATAAAAATGCAGTACTTGTAATCATTGCACTGCTGATTTTTTGAGAATGTTTATCTTGAAGCGATGGCAGTTTATACTTCTGTCCATTGTGTAAGATAATGGAACCATTAAATTGGAGTAGAAAATCAGTTGCATTTTGATTTTTATGGTAAATCTCTTGGAGTAACTTTTCAGTCATAATTTCATGGATATGATAGATATGATTTCTCAAAATATATGTAGCTATACCAGAAAGATAATCCTCTTCAAATGCAGAGTAGTAAGAGAGATCTTGGGACATTTGTGCATGAATGATTTTGAGAGATTTTTTTTCATAGTAATCGTGACTTATAGAGGCAAAGTCTAATTTGTCTTGAAAAGTTTTTGCAAGTGCATTTTGAATAAACTCTTTAATATCTGCTTTTTTAAAGATGGCATTGTAGCTTTTTTCAATATTTTCTTTTGCATAACCATTATGTGTTTTTGTTGTGTCTGTTGATTCTAAAGGTGTTTCTAGTACTTCTTCTTGAGCATTTTCATCAAATATTTTAACAATATAAATGCGTTTGAGTTCTACAACAATATCTTTTTCATTAAGATGCAATGCTTTTTTGATGGCATATTTCGTTAATTCTTTTTTATGCACAGACTCCTCTGAATCAAACATAAGTGCATCTATATCTCTTCTGATTTTTCCTAAGATAGCAATTTGGTTTTCTTGACCTTTATAACAGACTTGAATATGCTTTTTATTTTTTTTAATGATTTTTATAATACTCTCAAGGTGTTCACTATCTTGGGGTTTAACACGGTAAGGAAAAATTTTAAATCGTACACCATATTCTTCTGTATAACGAAAAAGAAGGGTTCCAATAGGTTCAAAAAAATCTTTAAAGGCCTCTTTTACCTCTTGTATCTCTTTTTTTAAGACTGCATCTGAATAACGCAGCTGAATATGATGGAGAAAATTGAGATTATCAAGGTTTTTCCATTGAAAATTTTCAGTGGGTTCTTTGTATTTGTCTTTAAGGTATCTTTTTGTGTATTGGTATATCATGAAAGATTTCTTCTGCTTACTCTTTGACTTTTAGGATGATGTTTAAATCTTCAAAATCTTCTATAAAATCTTCCCCCGCTTCTTTGGCAGACTCATTATCTTCATCATAAATCCAATGAACAACAATATTGTGTTTTTTACTGTTTTCATCAAGTAAATCAAAAAAATTAAAAAAAAGTTTTGAACTTCCTGAGTTAAAATATGTCAATTCCAAATTAAAAATCGTTTGTTCTGCTGCATTTGATTCAAAGTACTCTTCTAACCATGCAATGACAGGTGCATAAAATTCAAAAGTATTTTCTGGGTAAGATTTTCCTGTCATACTCATGACTCCATCAGTATGTAAACTTATTTTTGGTGTGCGTTTTGTAGCATCAAGTTCTAGATTTTTCATTCTCATTTCCTTTATGTATCTGTGTTTATTTTTAAATGAAAATATAATTTATCTTCATTTATGGGTGTAAAATTATATTGGACACTTTTACACCGTTTTGCAATATCATATAAACCTATTCCTGCACCTTTGTCGTGAGCATTTTTTGCACTACGACGGAGTTCCTTATAGCGTTGTTTGATTTCATCTCTGCTTCGTGTATCAATATCTTTGAGTCTGCTTAAGAGTCGTTCTTTATCATCTATAGAGATAATATTTTCGGACTCCAAAATATACTCAGAGTTTATGCTGTTTTTCATGCAAGAGATAGAACCATAGGGAACAATATTTCGCTCTTTGGCATGGATACTTTTAGAATAATTTATCATATTTTGGCAGAGTTCAATAAAAATAATAGCGATATGTGCTATTGCCCCTCGACTTAGATTGTCATTTTCAAGTTTTGCTTCAAGAGACTCAAGCATATCTTCAATTCTGTTTTGTGTGAGTTCACCCTTATAGTTTAATAAAAAAATGTCCACTAAATATCCTTGTATTTTATCTTATCTATATAAAAAGCAATTTAAATTTCAAAGCCAATGACTGTAATATCGTCATTTCTTTCATTATCTGCTACCATACTCTCATGTTTGTGCATAGTTTCTATAAATATCTTTTTTTGCTCACTCATTGGTTTTGTATGATTGCGTTTTATAATATTTCCAAAACCTTTTTTTCCAAAAGGAAAATCCTTTTCACCACCATTTTGATCAATATAACCATCTGTTGTACAGTAAAACTTCATCCCTTCTTCTACAGGAATAAGGGTCTCTTTATAATTATACTCCGCATCACATTGTGTGTAGCCCACAGAGTAGCGATTGCCTTTGAGCATAGTATATTCACCTTGTGCATCCACATAAAAAAGAGGAATCTGTGCACCAGAGAATTTTAAGATTTTTTCTCGTTTGTTATAGTAGATGATACCTCCATCAAAACCAGTATTGCTAATGCTTGAGCCTTGTTCTTGAAGCAGAAGAATTTTCATTGTTTTGTTAAAGTACTTCATAATCCAAGCGGCACTCACATCCATATTGGGATCTTTTTTAATTTTTGCTACGACTTCTCTCTCTATAGCTTTGACAATCATGGTAACAAAGGCACCAGGAACTCCATGACCTGTACAATCTATATATAAAAGAAGTGCTTCATCTTCATGTCTGAGTGTTTCAAAAAGGTATATATCGCCACCAACAGTATCTTTAGGCGACCAGTAGATAAAATAGTCTTTGAAAAAATGTTCAAACATACTCTCTTTTGGAATTAAAGAACCTTGAATTAAAGAAGCATACTCTATCGAGTCTCGTATGTTTTTGTGGACTTCTTCAAGGTTGCGTTTTGTTGCTTCCATCTCTGTGATGTCTGTAAAAATTGCTGATTTAAGTCCTTGAGAACTTGGGAGTTCATCGCCATCAACAGAAAAAATATAATCTTCATTATGTTTAGAAATCATCACTTTTGTAACCTTGTGATTTTGTGTATTTTCTACAATTTTATCAATCCATAAAGTGCCATCTTTGAGGTATCTTTGAAGATAATCACTTGGGGCAGCGGTATTAAAAGTGGTACTGATAGTATTTGTTTTATATTTTGTTCTAAATGTTTCAAGGTTTGGCACTTCAAAAAAGTCTAAAAAACTTTGATTGGCACTTGTGATGTATTCACCATCTGTTGTAATGACTAACTGCTCTTGTGAATCTAAAAGTGTTTGCACAAAATGTGTCTGCTTTTCGAGTCGTTTAATTAGATAAAGAATGAGTGCAAGAGCAATACTAAAAGTGATAAATTGAACAAAAGCTTGTTCTTGTAAAGTGCTCGGATTATAATAAATAGTTGCTAAAGAGGAGAAAAGAAGTATGGAAATTGTAGTTATAACAAGCCTTGTCATACTCTTTTTCTTATTTTGCATTAGTGACATGAAGAAATCCTCAGAAAATTTCTAAGATTATAACACTTTTTAAAGAAAAAATAGGATAAAATGAAAAATAAATAATTCTTCATAAGGAAATCTATGTTTGAAGTCATTATC
>WFQD01000333.1 GCA_015487265.1 Sulfurimonas sp.
AGAGGGGAAAATAATTTCTCTCTAAAATTCAACAGAAAGGATCACTATGCAAGAGCAAGTAAATGAATTAATCGAAAGATTAATTAAAGCAGATGAGCAAGAGTTGGACTACACTAAGGTAGCCTGGACTGAAAAACATAAGGTGATAACGCTTAAAGAGCAAGCAAGAGTTTTGATTGAGTCTCTAAAAACTTTAGAGGGAGCTGACCGGGAAGAAGCGATTAAAACTTCACTTGAATTTTTAGAGGCGATAAAGCCGGTAGTATCATACATCCATAGAAACGGATAGGAGGTGAAAAATGGATCTCTATGCAAAAAAATATACAATACTTGTAAATGATGAGCCTATTTACTTATCCATTAAAAACGGCAAAGTAAAGAAAGCTAAGTTTATGGGTAAAAGAGTGCCTTTTGAACTTGATAAGCAAGTGATAGATAAAATTAAATCCTATCCCACTAAAATCGTAAACGGTGCAAACTTTGAAAAAGATGAGCTTTTTACAAAACCACTTTCTAAAATGCTATCGCAACAACTTGACCTTGCCATAGGAAAAAGAGATAAAAAGGTAATGAGCAGATTTGCACAATCTGATTTAATCCCAGAAGAGCAAAAAGATAAATTTATCGAAGCAATCAATCGTAAAACAGGCATAAGAAGAGTATTAAATAATGTATTAAATGCTACTAACAATTTAATTCAAGGCTTGGCAAACAAGGTTGATAGATACTTCGATAAGCTAAACAACAAGGTAGCAAATAAAAAGTTAGATGCTCATCTTGAAAAGTATCAGCAAAAAGAGTTAAACAGACTTGATATAAATGCTGCACAAAACTATTATGGGGCAAATATCAACGGAAAACTACTTTTAAAAGCTGAGGAGTTTATGAAGGAAAATGAAGCTCTATGGGATGAGATAAATTCGGTTAAAACCTTTGATGAAGCATATCCGCCGCATCGTGAAGCTTTACAATCGTTTTTAAAACAATCAGTTGAAAACGGTTTTACAGTTATGGAAGCTGGGCATGCTTTTTTTAAAGCAAGTGAAGAGTTAAAATTTCAAAAACTTGCGGTGAAGTACGCTAAGACT
This sequence comes from Sulfurimonas sp., assembly GCA_015487265.1. GTDB lineage: Bacteria > Campylobacterota > Campylobacteria > Campylobacterales > Sulfurimonadaceae > Sulfurimonas. The sequence goes on from WFQD01000333.1 coordinate 1,089, forward strand.
CAAGAAGCAATAGCAAATGTAGAATCTGAGCTTAAAAAATATAAGCTAAAGGAAGCTTCCAAAAATGAGACATTGGAAGACTTTAAACTTTTAAGTTCAAATAAGACAAGAGAGGAAAAGTTAGATCTTTTAATAGAAAACAAAGAATACCAAAGCCTACCAAATGAAAAACAGATTGAATTTGAAAACAAATTTATATTTGATAAGGCAAGTGAGATAATGGATAAAGTTATCTTAAAAGATAGGGCTGAGGAGTTAAACAATATTTCAGCAGTTGTAAACAAAGACAAATATTTTCCATTTACAAAAGAAGCTCTTGAAAACGACTGGAAGATTGCACAGGTAGAAAATCGCATAAACAAAATCCCCTCTGAAAAGTTTATGAATCTATCTGCAATTAAATTTAACGGCGTTTCTAAACAAAGACTTGAACAATGGCAAGTACAAATGAATGAGATGAGAGCAAGAGGTAAAGATGTTCCCTCTGAGCAAAAAGTAAATGAGTTTATAGAGGGTAGCTTGAAAAATGCCAAAAGACTTGAAAAACAAGGCTTTTTAAAAGAGAAGGAAAAAGGTGAGTTTGAATTTGTAGATGAGAGTAAAAAAAGAGAACTTTATCAAGAAGTTAAAAATAAAGAACATCAATACGACCTAAAAGAGAGAGTCCAAGACCTTTCAAGCGACAAATCGTTTGAAAAACTTGTAAGAGATGATGGAAGCATCGATGTTGAAAAGCTAAATCTTTATGCTAGAAAGTTAAATGAAATTGCAAAAATAGCAGAGAAAAAACAAGAGAGGAAAGAAAAAAATGTGAATATAAGTAGAAGCGAGATGAGGAGTGATACCAGACAGCTTCAGCATTCTCAAGCTAAAACACGAGGAAATGAGAGATGAGTAAAAAAATAAAAATGAGGCTGGGGGATTCCCCCAGCGGTGAAAAAGAATCTTTTTTGCAAGAGCAGATAAAAGATGAATCAATTGAAAAAGCAATGAGTAAGTTATTAGATAGCATTCAAATATCAAATGCTAACGGCATAGTAAATATAGCTTTGCCTGAGCCTGCATTGCAAATTATTTTAGGGTTGCTATCTCAAATTCAAAACATACTTCAACAATCTTTAGGTAAAACACAAGGGAGGGAAAGATGAGTATTGCTACACTAAGTGCAATGTTAGGAGCGATTGGCGGTACTGCATGGTATTTGGATAGACACAAAAGAGAGCAAGGTTTTTTATTTTACAGAAGACCTGAATTCGCACCAAAAGGTACTTTTGGATCTGCCGCGAATCCTGAAAATGTTATGCAGGGATATACATGGAGAGATTTTAGAGATGTCAAACGAGAATTTAAAAAGGATAAAGAGCATATAGTCTATCTTGATAACTTTAGATTTTTCGATCATTTCGTAGAAAAAGCAAAAATATCAAGAGGAACAAGAAAAAAAATTGAAAAAAATACAGAAATTTGGCTTAAGCCAAAAGATTTAACTCAGGGTGTTTGTATCTTAGGTGCAACCGGTACAGGTAAATCTGAAATGTACTACAGCCTTTTAAATCAAAACTGGTACAAAAGAGCTCTAATACACGATATAAAGCAAGACTTTATAAAATTTTACTATAGGAAAATAATAGATATTATCTACAATGCAGGGCTTGATGAAAGAAGTTTAATATGGAACTTTTTACAGGAAGAAACCACAGTGCAGGAAGCCTTTTTTTCTAACTTATTAGCTTCAATGCTGGGTGAAAAAAAGGATTATTTTTCTCAAGCTGCACAAAAAAAATATAGCGATACAACAAAAGCTATCTATTCTATTTATGCAAATGAATCAATCGAAAAGAAATGGACAATGTTTTTGACTGCGATTAAAGACCTTATAGCAAGCATGCAAAAAGGAGAAAGTAAAAGTGATAGCGATGTAAGTAAGACGATGGATCAGATCTTAGAGATATTTGAGATGAATGCTTACTTTATAATAAAGGGAAAAAGAAAGACATTTACGATAAAAGATTTTTTTAAAAGAAAAAACGGCGCAAAGCTATACTTAGCAAATGTAGAAGCATACAGTAGCGCTCTTAGACCTATCTATACAGGGTTTGTGGCAGCATTTACAATGGTTCATGCTTCACTTGATAGTTATGCTGCACAAAAAGGTGATTTTACTTTTTATTTGCTTGATGAATATCTGGGAATGATAAATTACCTCGACGATGATACGATTGATAGGATACATTTAAGGCTTAGAAGTTATGGATGTTGCCCTATAACGGGTCTGCAAAAATTACCTAAAAAAAAGCAACATGTAGATACTTTGCTCGCAGCAAACTACTTAGTGCTAATTTTTGGTACTGCTGAAAATGAAATAGTTAAAAATATTACTGAAAAAATCGGCAAAACTGAGTATTGGTATCAAGATGAAAACACATCAATAAGTGGAAATAAAAAAACAAAATCTACCACAAAACAGCAAAAGAGCATGACACTAATTAGTAGCGATATGATACATGGACTAGGTGAAAAGTACGAACATATAGCCTATTTCCCTCTAAAAAAGTTGATTTACAAAGGTTATACCCCAAGAGCAGAGGTAAAACAAAGAGCAAAAGCACTCATAAAAGCTGACACTAAAGAGTTTTACAGAATGAAGTATAAAAACTTTGAAGTTAGGGAAGTTGAGAACTTTGAAGATGTTTTCAAGGAGCAAAAGATAAGCAAGATTGAGAGATATAGGCAGTATAAAGCCTACCTGGAGGCGAAAAGCAAAAACAGACTTGATGAATTTGCAAAAGAGGAAAATCTTGTAGATGTTGACTTTGAGTTACATTTTAAAGATTTGATGCCTGATCATAAAATACTTGAAAACAAGATGAAAATATTAAGTATAGAGGAGAGAAGAAAATTAGCTGATGAATGGGATGAGATAGGGGAAAATAACTATGAAGCACAATTTAAATTCATTGAAAAACACAATCTATGGGGAGCATGCCCTAATATCTTTGATTTTACTGACGAAGAAATGATGATGATGAGTGAACTTGCAGATGACCTTTAAAGCAGATTTGTGAATATAGGTAGAGGAGTTGAAAAATGACAGAAGCAGAAATAGCAAATCTAAAACGACAAACTACTTATGAATTAATGTTACAAGACCCAGAGCCAGTTTTAATGAGCTTAGGTATTGAGTATAAACAAATGAGTAATGATAGCTACAGAATGAATGTTAGAGGGGAAAATACCCCCTCTGCTTTCATTACTTTAAGAAACGGACTTTGGAAATATAAAGATTTTGGCAGCGGAAATAATGGAAATATTATCAATGTAGTAATGGACCTGTCTCTTATACACATCTC
>WFQD01000334.1 GCA_015487265.1 Sulfurimonas sp.
AAACTGAAAAAATTTGACCTAAATAAAGATATTGTCTTAGGAGCAGGTGTTTTTTATGTAGCTTCAAAACAGCAGATTTTTTATAAAAAACAAAATGGTTTTAAAAATATAAGCAAGATTATAAGTGTTGATTTTTTAAAGGATGGTAGACCTGTCTTACGAATAGAATATACTAAACATAGTAATGGCTATATTATTATAAGTATTAAGGGTGAGTATTTACTTGTAGTAGATAAAAAAGCATTCGACTCAATGGCAATACAAATGGGAGTTTTAGGACAATACGATCCTGATCTTTTTGAACCTGTTGTATTGACAAAAGGGTATAAAATTTACCGTGTTAAAAAATAGATAAAATGGGAATAGCTTTTGTAACATCACTTTTTTATGCTCTATTTGCATACATAAGACCGTTATGGGCAGTTTCTCTATTTCTCTTTTCACTACCAATTTTATATACTTTAGAGATACAACAAAAGGATTTCTATTTTATAGTTGGATTGAGTGCATTGCTTGCTGGTATATATATTGATTTATTTCATAGACACCCAGTTCGTCTCAAACGATTTCTAATTAAGATAAGACTCAAGAGTATCCCTTTGATACTTATTTTTTTGTTTTTGTTAAGTGTATTTTTTGGAGTGATTGGAAAGCCTCTTTACAATTTTTACGAGCAGACACTTTCGACAAATCTTCTGAATGCTATGGAACAGACTCTATTTGCACATAAATTATCTCCTTTATATTCTCTCAAGTCCACATTTGTCTTTGTAGAACTCTATCTGCTTGGTACCTATCTGTTTGGCATCATCAAGCCCTCAAATCAGATTCGTCTCATACATCATATCCTTGTGGCATTAGATATAGGTATTTTACTATCAAGTGTAATTGGTGAGATTAATGTTCAATGGCTTGTTGTCGGTATAGTACTTTTACCTAATATTTTGTTGTTTGGATATGAAAAACGCTTGTATATTATTTTTGTTATTATCCTTAGTATTCTAGGAACAATTGTGCTGTTTGTTCAGATGTCACTCGATTCTCTTGTTATTGCACCATTATTACTTTTTACAAACTGGCTAGCTCTCTACTTTATGTATGAGCGGATTCACAAAAAGCATGAAGATTTTGCTTACTTCTTCTCTCATCATAAGAGAAGAATCTTTTTTGGATTTGTACTACTTCTTGGTTTTGTTATTGCATCGAGTTTTTTTTACAGATTTTACATAGATAAGACTTTTGTCCCAAAAGAGACTATAGCACTTTATAAACTAGAACAGACACAAAGATCTTCGATGATTGCCAATGGTATCAAGATATTTGCACTCAACCCACTGTATGGAACAGGTCTTGAGAGTTGTACATGGAAGTCAGAAAAACTCAACAAAGATATTTATCAAGCAAATCTTTATATATCGATTCTGATTGATACAGGCTTGATAGGGGTGGGGCTTTTTATGAGTGTTGTATTACTCATTCTTTACAAACTAGCATATGCTCTTGTGACAAAACATTATAAAAATACAGAGTTTTTCATCCTACATCTGATCTTTTTTGCTTTTTTTATAGAGACTCTCATCTATGGCTCTATACAAAAATTTGAAAATTTTGCCGTAGTGACTATTTTTATGGTTTTGCTTTTTTTAAGTCTCTCTTTGGTGCATACTTATGAGATCAAAAAGTCGCAGTTTTTTCGTGCATCTGTTTTTCTTCGCTATAGCTTAATTTCTATGTTTTATCTTTTGCTTGTGCATATACTTAACTTTACACTCTTTAAAAAAGAACTTTACAGCTTTTTCTCCTTTTTGTTTCCAGGTCTTCTTTATGGTAAATTTGTCGACATCTTTGGATATCTACTTGGAACAGTTTTAGTGAGTATAGTTATTTCTTTTGCTAGCCATATTGTAATGATATTTTACTCTTTGCAGGATCCCCTGTTTGTAGACTCTATCGAAAAATCTCATGCGATTCACACATCAAAGGTGCCAAGAGCAGGTGGCATAGGGATATATATAGCGAGTATTATGCTTGTTTTTAATCCTATTGGTTGGAAAATGTTAATTGTCAGCTTACCAGTTTTTGTCATAGGGCTTGTGGACGATGCTATTTCCATCTCTGTAAAACTACGACTATTTTTTCAAGTTAGCTCTGCTATTTTAGCACTCTTCTTTTTAGATTTATCGTTAAAAACAGTTGGTCTTGATATCGGAATACCTTCTTGGATTGGTCTGATTATCATCATATTTGCACTTGTTGGTGTTACAAATGCTGTCAATATTATAGATGGTATGAATGGACTAGCAGGTGGAGTAGTAAGCCTTGCATTTTTGTCAATAGCTTATCTGAGCTTTATATTAGATGATTTTGATCTTTTTGAAGTCTCTGTGATTTTTCTTGTTTCTATATTTGGATTCTTACTGTTAAACTTTCCAAAAGGAAAAATCTTTTTGGGTGATAGTGGCACTTATTTGCTTGGCTTTTCAGTAGCGACAACAAGCTTGCTACTTATAGATCAAGAAGCTAAACTCTCTGTATTTTATCCGATAGCACTTATGATTTATCCAATATGGGA
>WFQD01000335.1 GCA_015487265.1 Sulfurimonas sp.
ACTTAGAAGAGTATCAAGAGAAGCTATTTAGAGAGTGGGAAAATGAGATTGATAAAGTTAATAAATTTTATATCAAATTTATAAAAGCATATTTTACAGGTAAAATATCTGATACAATGCTTTTAGAAATATTTACTATTTTTCAAAATATAAAAGAGGATTTGGAAGAGTTTTACTTCACTATTCGTTCAGGTTTAGTTACAAAATACAAAGAAAACCCAAAAAGCGAACTCATTCAAGAAATAGCCACAAAAGATAGAATCTATAAAATCTATCAAAATTCACAATCTCAATTTATAGAGCTACTGAAAAATGAAACTTCACAAGTAGCCTATAGGTTTTTAAATCATACACTGAGTGAATTGTTAGATTTTAAGATAGAAGAAAAGAGCGAAGGGTATGAAGAGATATATGAAAAAATGACAGCGTTACATGCTTCTAACTTAGAAATCTATCTCAATGACATAGTGACTTATGGAAAAGAGTTAGAAAAAAGAGATATGGAAATATCAAAGTTGATGTTTAAAATGACAACAGATTTAGAAAAGAGAGGAGAATAAGATGGGATTTTGGAGCAGTGTTGGTGGTTTTGTAAGTAGTGCAGTAAGTACCATAAATGATATGATGAATGGTGGTAGTAGTAATAGTGGAAGAAGTTCTTCAAGTTCTCATAACACAACAACAAGCACATCAAATTCACAAACGATGTACGAACCAGATAAAGTGAGAATCTCTGAACTTGAAAATGAACGAATGGATAAAGCCGTTGTTGCTCAAAAAGAGATTATTCAAATGAATGCAGATATGCAACTTATGATAATGGAGTCGCATCAAAAAGGTTTTGAACATAGTACAAAGATACTAAAAGAGATGATGTTAAGTTTAAATAACATTGCACAAGAGCGGTTATTACTCATAGAGAGTGGACACTTTGAAGTTGTTGAAAAGATAGAAACACTTTATATGGGGCTTGAAAAAGAGATAAGAGAAGATAGCACAAGTTTCAACCTTGATGAACTTCCTAAAATGTTAGAGATGTTAGAAAAATTTCCAAAAGAGAGTGCATCTTCAAAACTGTATGAAAAATCAATAGATAAGCAAATAGAGATGAATATGTCATTTTTTGCACAAAAATTATCAGCCTTACATGAGCGACAGAAGTTAATGGTTATATCTGCTATAAAATCAAAAGAACAAGTTTTAGAACAATCTTCTCAAATAGTACTCGATAGAATGAAGTTTTTAGACAAACAGTTAGAACACCAACAAACTATGCAACTCATACCAAATCAGCAACCAACACAACAAATGCAATTAAATCAACACGACAGTTCTGATGTAATTGAAACAAAACTCATAGAGGAGTAAAAATGTCAGCACTAGATTTACTAAAAAAAGTAAAAGTCCAAACTTTAAGTTTTGAAAAGCACCCTTGTAGAGAACTTGACCAAGAAGTTATGGTGCATTATCTAAACGGACTAGCACTTTTAACAAATGAAGATGAAAATGTATGTGACAAAGAGAAAGAATATCTAAGCATTCTTATCAATAGTTTTGGACTCAGTGAAGATATGTTAGAAACATTTGTAAACTTTGCCGAAAACCCAGATGAAAAACTCATCTTAGATATGATGCAGTCATTTGCTACAAAAGATATAAAGTACAACTTCATGGTAGATGCAATGATGATAGCAATCGTAGATGGAAATCTCCACGAAAATGAAAAAGCAGTCATAGAACAGTACTTTGAGATGTTTAAAATCACAAAAGATGAAGCAAAAGATTTAAGATATATCTATGAAATGTTTTATACTCAAAATGGAAATGCACTCTACAGATACTTTAAAAAACAGTATGTAAGTAATAAACCTTACAAAATAAAAGCAGAACTTTTTCAATACCTTTTAGACTACTACCAAATAGATATGGCTTATGAGTTAAAAGAAGATGAGAAAAAGATACTTACTTTTGAGTTTTTTAAGCCTACATTTGAAAAAGGTGGACTTGGAGATGGTGCAACAGAAATAATGACTAAGCCTGTAAATAATGCTCAATTTTGTATATTTTTAAATACTGCTTTTATGGAGAAGAGTATTGAATTTGATGGTAATGGAAAAATTGTAGATAGTAAAAGTAAAGATTTGCTTATGGACTTAGATAAAAGTGATATAGCGTTTATAGATAATGAGTTTGTTATAAATAGTGTTGAAGATGAAGAGAAAAAGGTTACGGGGGTAACATTATCAATAATATTCAAATGGATTAATTGGATTAGTAATTTTCATAATTGTATTTATAATTTATCTCATTTTCATGTGCAAGAACATGCAACATCTTCGCAAGAGTTTATTTATTTAGATACTTTTGTAATTCATCCTTTTTCTAAAGAATTTTATTTTACTACTGCAACA
>WFQD01000336.1 GCA_015487265.1 Sulfurimonas sp.
ACAAATAACTGATTAAATTTTAATCACAACTGTAACGAAAACTATCATCAAGTGCATAAGGAAGTATGAGAGTATTTATTTTTTGTTTTTTCATTTTGTGACATAAAACATCTTTTGCATACTGCGTTTTATATCGAGATTCTTCAATATATTCTGCATTCAAAACTGCCTTATCTGCGTTTATAAAGGGCTTAAGTTTCTCACATTCATCATATTGATTACATTGTTCATTCACTGCAAAGTCAAAATACTTCACCAACTGCTTTATCTGCATTAAATCATTTTTTAAGCCAATAGCCAAACCTTTTTTATGTGCCTCTTTTGCTAAAAACATGTTGTAATTCAACTGCTCTTCACTATTTATAGGAAAACCACTTTTATTAGTATAAGCATCCACATTATCTGCTTCAACACCATCGCAGCCTTTTGCTTTTGCCAGTTTCATTCTTCGCCGCATAATAGATTTGAGTGAATCCTTTCTTATGTCAAGCCACAATTCATCCCAACCATCCATTTGCATTCCTTTTACATTTTCAGCAAAGCTCTCTGCATCTTCTCGCCAATCTTCATAACTCCCTGCACTAAAGTAACAGATGACTTTTTTCCCTTTTTGATGTAACAATTGGATTGTTTTTTTGGAAGTATCAAATAGGTCTATGTCATAGAGCTTTACATCATATTTTAAATTTAAATCTCCATTGAGTTGCCATTGCCACGAGGTGTTTGCTTTTGGTTGGTACCAATTTTCTTTTCCATCTGCAGCATGCAAAAGACTCAAAAAAACAAAAAAAATAATCATCTTCATATGATTCTTCCCTTTTAGATAAAGATTAAGGATATTTTAGATATTATAACTTAAATAAAATTTCAATATCATAAAGAAGGTTTTTATGAGCAATTTGCTAAATAACGACGATATACAATCCATTAATATAGAAGAGACACTGCAAAACTCCTACCTAGACTACTCCATGAGTGTCATTGTGGGACGTGCCTTGCCAGATGTAAGAGATGGACTCAAGCCAGTTCACAGACGTATACTCTATGCTATGGATAAACTCAATCTTTCTCATGGAGCAAAATTTAAAAAATCTGCTCGTATCGTTGGTGATGTCATTGGGCAGTACCACCCCCATGGTGACACGGCTGTCTATGATGCACTTGTTCGTATGGCACAAGACTTCTCAATGCGTATGGAACTTGTTGATGGACAAGGAAACTTTGGGTCTGTAGATGGTGACTCTGCAGCTGCTATGAGATATACCGAAGCACGTATGACAAAATATGCCGGAGAACTTTTAAAAGATCTCGACAAAAATACCGTCAATATGATAGACAACTACGATGCCACAACCAAAGAACCAGATGTTATGCCAACACGAGTCCCAAACCTTCTCATTAATGGTTCTTCAGGTATTGCCGTTGGTATGGCAACCAATATTCCACCGCATAATCCTACAGAAATTATGCATGGGCTCAAAGCACTTTTAGCAAATCCGAATATCTCACTAATTGAACTCATGGAGCACATCAAAGCACCAGACTTCCCAACAGGTGGTATTATTTTTGGGAAAAAAGGGATTATTGATGCTTATGAAACAGGTCGTGGACGTATTAAAGTACGTGCAAAAACACATATTGAGCAGAGTGCAAAAAAAGAGATTATTGTTATAGATGAACTCCCATACCAAGTAAATAAAGCAAGACTTATAGAGAGTATTGCTAACCTTGTAAAAGATAAAATGATAGATGGTGTCTCACTTATCCGTGATGAATCTGACCGTGATGGAATGCGTGTTGTCATAGAACTCAAACGCGATGCAATGAGCGAAATTGTTTTAAACAACCTCTTTAAACAAACAGCAATGCAAAATACTTTTGGTATTATCATGCTCTCTATACTTAACCAAGAGCCAAGAATTTTTGGACTTATTGACATTTTAAAACATTTTATTAATCACCGTAAAACAATTATTATCCGCCGTACAATTTTTGATTTAGAAAAAGCAAAAGCACGTGCACATATTTTAGAAGGCTTAAAAAAAGCGATTGATATCATCGACGAAGTTATTCGTGTTATTCGTGCTTCAACAAATGAAGAAGATGCGAAAAACAACCTTGTCACAGAATTTGATTTTAGTGAGATTCAAGCGGCAAGCATCGTCGCAATGCGACTTGGAAGACTCACAGGGCTTGAGATTGAAAAAATTGAGAATGAACTTGCTGAGCTTATGAAAACTATTGAGTATTTAGAATCAATTTTAAGAAGTGAAGATGTTCTTCATGGTATTATTAACGAAGAGTTCGATGAAGTACTTGCAACATACACAGACAAACGCCGTACTGAAATCGAAGATGATTATAATGATATTGACATTGAAGACCTTATTCCAAATGAGCCAATGGTTGTTACTATTACACATAGAGGCTATATTAAACGTGTACCGCTTGCCTCGTATGAAAAGCAAAAACGCGGTGGAAAAGGGAAAACTGCTGTGACTACCTATGAAGATGATTTTATAGAAAACTTCTTCACGTGCAACACACATGATACCCTCCTTTTTGTCACTGATCGTGGACAACTTCACTGGCTCAAAGTCTATCGTATTCCTGAGGGAAGCCGAACAGCCAAAGGTAAAGCTGTAGTTAATCTTGTCAATCTTGTAGCAGATGAAAAAATCCAGTCTATCATTCCAACAACTGATTTTAGCGAAACAAAAAGTCTTGTATTTTTTACCAAAAATGGGGTTGTCAAACGCACAAATTTAAGTGAATTTAGTAACATCAGAAGTAATGGAGTCAAAGCCATTGTTTTAGATGATGATGATGCTCTCATCACTGCAAAAATTGCAGACCAAAGTATAAAATATCTTTTCATTGTTACAAAACTTGCACAATGTATTAAATTTGAAATAGAAAAAACTCGTGAACAAGGTCGTAGCACTCGTGGTGTTCGTGGTATAAAATTTAAACATGAAGAAGATGAAGTTGTTGATGCAAATATTATCGCAAGTGATGAACAAGAGATTTTAGTTATTGCAGAAAAAGGCATCGGAAAACGCACAGATGCAGGGGAGTACAGACTTACAAACCGTGGCGGTTCTGGTGTTATTGCAATGAAAATGACTGCAAAAACAGGGAAAAATATTGTCGGAGTTCTCATGGTTGATGAGACAATGGATATGATGGCACTCACAAAAGCTGGAAAAATGATACGAGTAGATATGCAAACTATCTCTAAATCAAGCCGTAATACTTCTGGGGTTTACATTATTAAAGGAGATGAAGTGGCGAGTATTTCGCGTTGTCCAAAAGAAGAAAAAGAGGAAGAAGAAGCAAGCGGATTAAATTTGGAATAAATTTTGCTTTGCTCTCTTTAATTACCCTAGCCAAGGAAAAAAAATGAAATACTCTTTGTTTTTATCAGCACTACTTTCAAGTGCTGCTTTTAGTGCGAGTCCACAGACTGCACAAATGCCACCACAAGCTTCTACTATACAGGTTGTTTGTCCTACAGGCACATGTGCTGCAGCTCCTGCTGTACAAAAAGTCGAAGTGGTAAACCCTGTTTCTGTTTACACTCCTAAACCCCACGAAGATGTACTCCCAATGAACTCTTCAATGCGTATAGATGTTGTTGGACAAGGTGTTGCACCTACAAATACAGCTTCTCCTGCACAAGCCTATGCCTTAGCAAAACGTGCAGCGACTGCGGATGCCTACAGACTGATTGCTGAAAAAGTGAAAGGTGTTCGTATTGAGGGGGATGACCTTATTAAAAACATGATGGTACAACGTTCAACTGTGCGAACAACTGTTCGAGCAATGGTACGAAATGCCAATGTCGTTGAGACAACTTTTAAAGATGGTTTATGCGAAGTGGAGATGGAAATTATACTCTCTCATGCAGATTTTGCACACTAATCCTACTCTGTTCACTTGCACTTCCTGCAAGTGAGTATCTCATCTCTTACCGTTCTGTTGTAAAGGATGCTATACTTTATAATGAAACACTCCAAATTGCTCATGCAATGCAAAAATGCGAAGGTACTCCCCAAAAAAGCCTTATTTTACAACGAAGCAATACAAAAGATATTCAAAAAATCATCTATCATAACATGGAAAATTTTATCACCTACATCCATAAACTTGGTATGGATGTCGAGCACAAAGAAAAAACGAGCAACTACCAAAATAGTTCTGTGACCATTCTCACACTGCATACCCGCTGTTTCAAAGTCGATTTTAATGATAATTTCGCTAAAATCACAGCTTTAAAATAGCAAAAACAAGAGGAGCATATTTTTGAAAATCGCAATTGTTGAAGATGATATAAATATGAGAAAATCTCTTGAAATTGCTATGAGTGATTACAAAGAATTTGAAGTAAAAACTTTTAAAAATGCCAAAGATGCACTCAAAAATCTTGATGAGAGTTTTAATCTTGTCATCACTGACATAAATATGCCCGGAATGGATGGTATAGAATTCGTCAAAGAACTTAATGGTCGTTATGAAGTCATCATTATGACAGGAAACGCAACACTGACTCGTGCTATCGAGTCCATTCATTTAGGAGTGAAAGATTTTTTACTCAAACCTTTTGATGTCGATACGCTCATAACAGCCATAAAAAGAGAAGACACAGTACAAAAAGTGCAAAAAAGTGCTCCTAAAACGAAGAAAAAAAATGCAAGTGGCTTTTTAGGGTCATCAGAAGCTTTACAAAAAATACTTCACATTGCCGATAGAGCTTGCAAAACAGATGCAAGTATTTTACTTTTAGGACAAAGCGGTGTAGGAAAAGAGGTTTTTGCTTCTTATATTCACAAAAATTCACCGCGTGCTAAAAAGCCTTTTGTCGCCATAAACATGGCAGCACTTCCAGAAAATCTCATAGAGAGTGAACTTTTTGGTTTTGAAAAAGGGGCATTTACAGATGCAAGCGAGGCAAAAGCAGGACAATTTGAACTTGCCAATGGCGGTACCCTTTTTTTAGATGAAATTGGAGAAATGCCTTATGGTGTTCAAGCAAAACTCCTGCGTGCTTTACAAGAAAAAGAGGTACGCCGATTAGGTTCTTCAAAATCTATAAAAATAGATATACGCATCATTGCAGCCACAAATGCAAATTTAGATGAAAAGATAAAAAATGGTGAATTTCGAGAGGATTTATACTATAGAATCAATACAATTCCTTTGCATATTCCACCTTTATGTGAAAGAAAAGATGAAATCTTACAAATTGCCGAAGCAATGGTGAAACAAAATTGTGAAAAATATGGCTTTGAAATAAAAACATTTTCAGAAGCTGCGAAAAAACAACTACTGAAATATAAATGGCCGGGAAATATCCGTGAACTTCTTTCCGTAGTTGAGCGCTCAGTCATACTGAGTCAAACACAAGAGATACAAAAAGAAGAACTTTACTTAGATAATAGAATATAGGAGAGATTATGAGTGAAAAAAAATATAATGTAGCAGTTGTCGGTGCCAATGGAGCAGTAGGAGAAGAGATACTTACACTTCTTGCTGAAATAGATTTTCCATTAAACAAACTCCTTCCACTTGCGAGTGCAAGAAGTGTTGGAAAAACGGTTGCGTTTGATGGCAAAGAATTAGACATTGTTGAACTCACAAGTGACATTTTTGAAAAAGAGTCGATTGATATTGCACTCTTTAGTGCAGGAGGGAGTGTCTCAGCGAAATTTGCACCTGATGCGGTGAAAGCTGGTGCTGTAGTCATTGATAACACTTCACACTTTAGAATGAATGCAGATACACCGCTTGTCGTTCCTGAGGTCAATCCTCAAGACATCGCAAAATGGCAAAAAACTGGGATTATTGCTAATCCTAACTGCTCTACTATACAAATGGTACAAACACTCAAGCCTCTTGATGAAGCCTATGATTTAGTGCGTGTTGATGTCGCAACATACCAAGCAACAAGTGGTGCAGGAAAAACAGCGATGGAAGAACTTGTCACACAAATGCAAGACTTTTTTGCATTTAAACTTGATGAATCAGAGCATAAAGCCTTTAACCAACAAATCGCACTCAATGTCATCCCTCAAATTGATGTTTTCACTGAAAATGGCTACACAAAAGAAGAGATGAAGATGGTTAATGAAACAACAAAAATCATGCATAAAGATATTGCTCTGAGTGCAACATGTGTCCGAGTTCCAACACTACGTGGTCATGGAGAAGCACTCACCCTTACTTTTGATAGTGAAGTGGATGCAACTGAAGCAAGAGAAATTTTAAGCAAAGCACCAAATATTGTGATTGTCGATAAACCTGAAGAAGCACTCTACCCTATGCCTGCTACCTGTGTAGATATGAATGAAACCTTTGTAGGTCGTATACGTAATGACAATTACTCTAAAAATATGTTGCATATGTTTATCGTTGCAGATAATTTACGTGTTGGTGCGGCAACAAATGCAGTGAGAATTGCTCAAAAATGGATAGAGATGGAAGAGGAAAAATAGATGCTTGAAAGAATTTTTGAAAATGGACTCTGGGGGTCACGATTTATTGTTATTTTGGCAGTTATTTTTGGTCTTGTGGGAGCAGTTGCTCTTTTTATTGTCGCATCTGTTGATGTTTATAACACTGCAGAGATGGTGATTGCAACTTATATCCAGCACCTTCATCCCGAACATTTTCATGAAGATGTTGTTGGTGGTATCATTGGGGCAGTTGATTTATACCTTATCGGTGTTGTTATGATACTTTTCTCCTTTGGTCTTTATGAGCTGTTTATCTCCGATATTGATCCAGCAAAAGGAGATGAAAAAGAGAATAAAATTTTAGCTATCCACTCACTTGATCAACTCAAAGATAAAATCTCTAAAGTTATTGTTATGGTTTTAGTTGTTGGATTTTTTCAAAAAGTAGGTCATACTGAGTATAATGGTGCCTTAGAAATGCTCTATTTTGCATTTTCTATCACTGCTGTAGCCGTTGGTTTGTTCTTTTTAGCTAAAGTTGGACATCATAATCATTAAGGACTAAATTTGAGTAAAATATTTGTAGATGCATGTTTAGGAAAAGAGACACCCTACACACCGGTATGGATGATGCGCCAAGCAGGACGTTACCTTCCAGAGTATATGGCTGTTCGTAAAGAGGCTGGAAACTTTTTAAATCTTTGTCACGATCCAAAAAAAGCTTGTGAAGTTACCCTTCAGCCTGTAGATATTGTAGGTGTGGATGCAGCTATTTTATTCAGCGATATTTTAGTCATTCCAGATGAAATGGGGATGGATTTATCTTTTGTAAAAGGGGAAGGTCCTAAGTTTTCAGACCCTATTACCTGCGATGCAGATATAGAGAGACTTATAGGTGGAGAAGAAGCCGCTTCTAAACTCACTTATGTGTATGACACCATCAAACTCATTAAAGAAAAATTAGCTGATGATAAAGCACTCATTGGTTTTACAGGAGCCCCTTGGACTCTTGCAACCTACATGATAGAAGGACAAGGGACAAAAACATATAATATTTGTAAAAAAATGATGTACTCAAACCCTGAACTTTTACATAAAATCCTTGCAAAAGTAACACAAGTTGTCAAACTCTATATGGAAAAACAAATCCAAGCGGGTATAGATGTTGTACAAATTTTTGACTCTTGGGCAGCAGCTATTGAAACTGAGAAGTATGATGAATTTTCTTGGAAATATATGGTCGAGATTGCAGAATATTTAAAAGAAAAGTACCCACATATTCCTATTATTATGTTTCCAAAAGGCATTCCTTCATTTTATGATAGAGTCTATGGAAACTTCGATGTATTTGGTGTAGATTGGGCAACACCTATGGAATTAGCAAAAGAAAAACTCGGTGACAAATATGTCCTTCAAGGCAATATGGAACCATGCCGTCTCTACTCTAAAGAAGCAACAACTGCATCAGTAGAACATATTCAAAGTGTGATGAACTCTAAACGCCATATCTTTAATCTTGGACATGGAATACTCCCTGATGTTCCTGTTGAAAATGCAAAACATTTTGTCAGTGAGTGTCAAAGAGTTAGTGCAAAAAAATAATATCATATTCGGACCTATAAACTCACGCCGTTTTGGTACGAGTTTAGGTGTTGATTTATCCCCTACTCTCAAACAATGCAACTTTGATTGTCTCTATTGCGAGCTTGCACCAAGTGCAACAGTAGCAAAGCAAGCAGAAATAGTTGCCGTTGAAACCATTATCGATGAACTCAAATCACATCTTCATGAAAACATAGATGTTATTACACTTACAGCAAATGGAGAACCTACTCTTTACCCAAAACTAGATGAACTCATTCAATCCATCAATCAAATTAAAAAAAGTACACAAACACTTATACTCACTAACAGTGCAACACTCGTAGATGAAAAAGTATTTCAATCACTCCTACAACTTGACCAAGTGAAACTCTCTTTAGATGCAATAAGTCCAGAGATATTTAAAAAGATAGATAGGCCTCATAAAGATATAGACATAACACAACTCACAGCCAAAGTAATAGAATTTAGTAAAATTTATCAAGGAAAACTATTTATAGAGATTCTTTTTGTGCATGAACTCAACGATACAGAAGAAGAAATTCAAAAGCTCAACGATGTTTTACAACAAATTCACTGTACCCGTATTGATATCGGAACTATAGATAGGCCACCAGCTTACCCTATAACCGGCATAAACTACCAAGAACTTTATGCTATATCTTTAAAATTTGACACACATCTTCCCATACACATTGCTTCAAGAACAAATGCTATTGCAAATAATACATCTTATACAAATGAAGAAATTCTCAATACACTTGATAAACGCCCGCTTACTATGCAAGACATTGCTTTACTCTTTGATACAGCAAGTAAAAGAAGGCTCCAAACACTCCTAAAAGAGAATAAAATAACTATTCGTAGAGTTTCAAACTTGGAATTTTTAGTTCCTGTAGAGAATCAGAACAGAAAACGAAAAAAGTAGTACAATTTCCTTGACTTTTTACAACTCATAAAGTATAATTTCGGCTCAACAAACATTCCGGATTAGCTCAGCGGTAGAGTAGGTGACTGTTAATCACTTGGTCACTGGTTCGAATCCAGTATCCGGAGCCACAATTATAAAATGGACAAGTGGGTGAGCGGCTGAAACCACATCCCTGCTAAGGATGCGTACGGGTAACTGTACCGAGAGTTCGAATCTCTCCTTGTCCACCACGAAGCCCTATTTTAGGCACTTTAAAGCACCTTTTTAAAAATCATAATTTTTCTTGACATACCCCTCATCTATAAATTTGAATAGACCTATCAAAATTCACATTAAAATTATCAAGATAGTTTACATATACATCAAAAACCATTTGAGTATTTGCATGACCTAAAAGCTGTGCAAGTTGTACGGGTGTCACTAAATTATTGTAAAGCATATTTGTAGCATATGTGTGTCTTGCATTGTATGGTCGTCTATATTCTATATCTAACTCTTTAAGTGATGGTTTCCAAAATTGACTTTGAAAAACTGTATTATCCATATACGGCTTATTATACTGAGTAACAAAGAGATACTCATTATCATGCTTGTTGTATAGTTCAATAAGATACGGCTTTAACAATTCTATGATTGGAACTTCTCTTATGCTATATGTAGTTTTAGGTGAACTCTCTCCAAATCGGGAACGAGTCCTTTGCACTGTAATAATCATATTTTCTAAATCAATATCACTTTTTTTGAGTGCGATAATCTCTCCCGACCTCATACCCGTATAAAAAGCAAAAGCGAGATAATATCTGTAATTATCATTTGTGGCATAATCCATGATTTTTTGAACTTCATCAGCATTAAAAGGAGCAATTTTTGGAGCAGTGTACTTTGGTATTTTAATCAACGAGACAGGATTACGAAATATTACTTCATCATAAACTGCTTCTTGTAAAACACCCCTAAGAATACTTAGATAAATTCTTTTTGATTTACTTCCAATATCGGTAAGAGAATAAAGCCACTTTTTTATATCTGATGGTTTTATATCTGATACTTGCATATCTTGAAAAGTAGGATTCAATCTATCTTTAACTATATTTCTATATTTAGGGCACCTCTAAAAACCCAAGCTAATCAACCTAAAACCAAAGATTAGCTAAAATAAAGAAAAAAGAGAGAGAAAAGATGGCAGGATTATTTGATTACGAATTTCAATTAGAGAAAATTAACCAGCAT
>WFQD01000337.1 GCA_015487265.1 Sulfurimonas sp.
TAACTTATCAGCTTAACATAGTAAAATGATTGAAAAATGGGAAAATATATGGAAATCATTATGTTTTTGTAGTTTGAGGAATCTATTCAGGATTTGTATAACTTATCTATTTTTGACAAATATTATCAAATATGATAACATTACATACGAATTGGACAATTGAATTTTTTGATGAGAGCGTGGAAGCTGAAACTTTAGCTTTACCTGCAAAAATATTAGCAAAATTGTTACACATATTTGATCTCATTGAGATAGCAGGTGCTAAATTGGGAGAGCCATATACCAAGCCCTTAACAGATGGATTATTTGAAATAAGAGTAAAAGCTTATGGAGGTATTGGAAGAAGTATATATTGTTATCAAAAAGGAAGGAAAATTATTATCTTGCATTCATTTGTAAAGAAAACTCAAAAAACTCCAAAAAGAGATATAGAGTTAGCTTTAAAAAGAAAAAAGGAGATCGATAATGCAAACAGTTAAAAGACCAACCTATAAAGACTTTAAAGAAAAAGCACTTAAAAATCCAGAAGTAAAAAAAGAGTATGAAACTTATAAACCTCTTTTTGAAATTAAAAAGCAACTTGTCTTAGCAAGACTAAAAAAAGGTGTAACTCAAGAAGATATAGCTAAAAAGATTGGAACTTCCAAATCAAATATATCAAGACTTGAAAGCTTAAACAATACCTTTATGCCAAATATTTCTACTCTTATAAAATATGCTAATGCTTTACAGATGAGACTGGATATTGGTTTAAGATAAAATCTCCTAAGCCGATACTTGCAGCTTCACCCCAAGAGAGTTTATAACTTTTACAATAGTATCAAATTTAGGTTTTGTGCCTTTACGAAAAGTTTTATATAAACTCTCTCTTCCAAGACCTGTATCTTTTGCAATTTGACTCATGCCTTTTGCTTTTGCTATGTGTCCAAGTGTTTCAAGTAATTCGTCAGTATTGCCATCAACCAAAACTTGAGAAAGGTATTCAGCCATTATCTCTTTATTATCAAGATATTTAGCTACATCAAAATTACTTAATTCTACTTTACTCATTTTTTAGCTCCTATAAAAAGTATAAATTATTTTATCCTAAAAGATACAATATATCAATTTAATTATTTGCAAAATCTCTTTTGATAATTTTTTAGAATCTTCTACCAATCCTATTTTCAATCATCTAAAAAAATCATCAAAAATGTGAATATAGGTAGAGGGGAAAATAAAAAACAAGGAGAAACACATGTGTTACAAAAAAGGCGAAGTAAGTAAATGGCTCAGAGATGGCGTTAGTATTTCTTTTTTAAAAACAAAACCTATATAAAGAAGTAAAAAATGAAAAAGATACTACTACTTTTATTGGTTTTTGTCAATTTAGTCTTTGCTTATCAAAACCGCTATACTCGTGAGCAGGTTATCAAAGATTTTAATGCCGGTAATGTTGCAAAATACTATGACGATCATTTGCAGGAGTTGGATTTTAAAGCTCTGCAAAGAAAGGGTATCTTAAATAATGAAAGTTTGCTGACTAATAACTCCGTTACAAGTGATACTCTTAAATCATTTATCCCCGATGGTGTTGGTAATATTTATCAATACTATAAATGTCCTGCTGTTAATAGTGGTTGGACTGCTTCTGTTTGGGATATTGATTTCAAGAACGGAGTTGTAAAATGTGCCGTTGCTCAAACTCGTGATCTGTACAATCCTATTGGATATTTTGTCGTCAAATATCCTAAAACTCTTTCTTTCTTTAAGAAAGATATAGCTAAGGCTACTGCTGCGGTGCAGGGTGATATTGCTACAAGCAATAGTGTTTACAAACAAATCTACTCTGATAAATACAGGATTGAAAATTCTGTTAATCAATATGCAGGACAGGATTATCTTAATATTCCTGATTTGCTTTTGTCTGCAATATTAACCGATGTTGATGTCATTGATGCAGAGCAAACCAAAGCATCAAATCGTTTGAAGCTTAAAGACGGTTTCAACTCTGCGGTGTTAAATAGCAACGATGAAAATATGACTGACAACACAAAGTACATATCAGCAAGAGCTGCTACTTTGGTTGATGTTTACGCTAAATTATCGGATTTGAGTTTAGAATATCTGATGTATCTTGCTGTATTCTTTGGTGCTTGGGGGCTTAGTAGGTTTGTGCTGCCTATGATTTCTGATAAGTTTGAAGGTGTAAACAATCAACATGAAAGAAAGACACCTTTCATTATCGGGCTTGCCGTGGGCTCACTGCTCCTATTCCCAACCTCAGACCAGACTTTACACGGTGATCCTACCGCAGGTACTACTCAAGATTATAGCATTATGCACACTAATTATCAGCGGTACGAAAAAAGCGGATACTACCTTTTCATGAACTGGGCGGATGAATCTGCAAAGGCTATTATCGATAGTGAGTTAGATAGTATAATAGATAGAGCAGGACTTAGCAGCGCTGATACTTTAAAAGATGCTTATGCCTATCGGGAATTATATAAAAAATTAAAAAGTGCAAATGATAATATCATTTATTCCTGCAACTCAATTTACGATAATCAAAAAACAAGGAAACTTACTGATAACAAAAATAAAGTTTATCCGACTTCGGAAAACTATACTTATGCCAATAGCATAGTGCAAGGGGGCGGAGCTGGATATTATCTACCGCTTAGTAAAGGCGGATTTGTGCGAACTTATCTTAATCATGTACCTTTCGATGACGGTAGTTATTACCCTACATATATGTTATCTGAGTGCGGCAAAGCTGATGTTAAGAGAATTCTTTATCAGAACAAAATCAATGATTTTACCGCAAAACTTGAAAATGCAGGTTATCATGATACTGAAAAGTTGCAAAAGAAAGTTGATGTATTACGAGGATTGATAAGATTTCAATATCAGCTCTATCGTGATTATGGGTTACTGGCTGTGCTTGGACTGCCTGTTACCATACTACAAACCGAAAGCATTGGCACTATGCTTGATAAGAACAATAAGGTAACGGAAAATCTAAATGAAGAAGTAGAAGGCAAAGGTAAAGTGGCAAAAACAGAACACATGATAATGAGTTCATTGCCTTATCTCTGGTTGCCTGGCGGCAGTGAGACCTACAAAATTGCAAAGGATGTGTTAGGCGGCATCACTAAGACAGCCTTAAGCTGGATACCAATCTTCGGGAATGGAATTGGCGAAGTTGCAGGCTCAACCGCTGGTCTGGCATTGGCAGTGAAAGCGGGAAAAACGATCTTAACTCTTTCACCTATCATCGGGATTGTTTTGATTGGGTTGCTTCGATTTGTTGTGATTTACATTAAGATTTTTAGCTTTCATTTTATATCGCTTTTCATTTTGCCCTTAATGTTCGCCACGCAAAACATCAGAGCTATCTCTACTTTCACAATGAAAGTCCTGGCGACGATGCTGGAGCTACCTGTGTTTGTGCTGTCTGTTTGGTTGGCGATTACCGCCAATAGCATCATGCATTCGATAGGCGATACTTTCGCCAAAAAGATAATACTTGGAATGCTGGATCAAAACACTCTGCAACAAGGGGATTTTAGCCAGAAGCTTGGGATTTACCTTTTCGATGGCGTAATGGATATAGGCATGGCTGTGTTTAGTATTCTAATTATTTACAAGATAATTATAACTCTACACAGTGCATTGTTTGAATTGATTGAGTTGCGAGGAGCTGAAAAGCTTGATAGCATAGCAGAGACTGCACAGAGCGACGCTGCAGGCTGGGGTCAGAAAATTTAAAAAGGAGGAAAACATGAAATTAGTTGAGAAAACATTGGAGGAAATAGCAGGCAAAACAGAAATTTTGTCTGCTATTTTGGATAGCAGTATAAATAAAAAAGATATGATGTGTGGAATAGCCATGGATATTATGCAGACGCTTATTCTATCTGAATATAAATTGAAAGATGAGTCAGTTTCACAAGAGGAAAAAGTTGAGCTTTGCGATATGTTGACATTGCTTTTTATACAAGTTACTAAGTTAGAAAATTTAAAAAAAGGAGAAATAAAATGAAAGCGGCACCGGTAATATATGCACCATTATCAATTTTTACGAATTGGTTTAAGAAAGATTTAAGTGATATAGAAGGTGTAAAAGCGAATAAGGCGATAATTATAATCAGGTATCTGATTCCATTTATTTTAGCTTGGATAGCACTATCATATCCACTGGATTACTATCCATTTCTATTCGAGGACGGAATGAGTGGGCATTTCAGAGGCGAGGCATTTTTGGCAGGAAATTTAAATGTCGGTGGTACAATAGTAAGATGTGTGCTTGTATATGGCTATGGATTATTCCTTGCTCTTATTTTTTATGCAAAAAAATGGCATTGGAAAGCTCTGCATGCTGGACTGTTTGCATTTTTCATCTACATGTCAGCCATTGACCACAACCATTCAGTCGCTGCCGCAAATATATTATTGAGTTTCAGGGCGGGATTAGCCTGGTATATTTTGCTTTTTACCGTTGCGGATTTTCTAAATGGAAACTATAAAAACCTCAAGTACAACTCGAGGTATCAGATAGTTTTTTTACCAGTTGAAAACAAAAAAGTTAGTATTTGGATGGTAATGTTTGTCTGTTCATTAATTATTGCAATTGAACTTTGGATAACGATAGCACTTTTTTATAGTGAGGGAGGTGCTATATAAATAACTAAAATGTGAATATAGGTAGAGGGGAAAAATTAAAACAAGGAGAAAAAAATGAGGAATTGGAAAAAGGTAGCAATAATAATTGCAATAGCAGGAATAATGGCAGGTTGCAGTAGCGGCGTAGACAAGCAAAAATTGGCTGACCTAACGGCGGGGAAAAGCTTTAAGCAAGTAGAACAAGCTTACGCCATGTCAGTTTATGATGGGAGCCCAGATCAAAAAATTTATGCATATTGGTTGAAAGAAAACGGTAAAAAAGCAGATCCAACATTTGATTTTGATTTGTTGCAAATGAAAGTAACAAAAGCGAAAAAAAAGATGGATGAGGAAATCGACAAAAAAATTAAAGCTTTACCGCAACTTACCTTTAATGAGTTAAAAATGTTAAAAACGCAAACAGCATTTATGAGCTTGACTCTCAAGCCATATAAAAAACTATTTGATGCTGTTGAAGCCGAGATACACAAGAGGCTAAAATGAAAAAGTTAACAATAGTAATTGCAGCTTTACTATTGCTTATTATCACCGGGTGTAATACAACTCCACCCGGTGCCAGAGTAGATCGCACAAACTTAACAAAAGGCTTGAATTTCAAGCAAGTCAGATTTAAATTTATTGAAGCGTACTACAACAAAAAGCTAAAAGAGCAACAAATCTACTGGCAATGGCTGCAGGACAATCATGAGCGAGTAAATCCATTTTTGAATCTTGACAAATGGCGTGCAAAAGTTAAAAAACAATATATGAAAGATGAAAAGACCATCAAAAAAATCGATGCAGATGTTGACAATATGATATGTTATGACATGATACACAATCTGATAATACTGTTTGGAATTTGGTGGCGGAGTCATAGTCAAGATGCCTTTAATGTTAGGCTTAAAATCGCAAAAAGGATGAATAAGATTAACTGCAGAGCGATGGGATGGAAGGGAAAAGTACCGTTGTACCCAAAAAACAGCTATGAGTGGACTGCAAACCCATAAGAGATAAAAGAGGCGGAATTTTAAAGTCCGTCTCATACTCAAAATTGAATAATACAAAAGGATTATTATGAGTGGATTTAATGAAGCACCGAACACTACAGAAAAAATTAATATATCACCGGAAAAAAACGAAGAAGATACTAAAATTAAAATTGATATAAATAGTGTTGAAAGATTGATTGGAGCATTAAAATTTGCTGCTGCAAATCTTGAAAAAAGTGTTGATAAAGTTGATAAAGTAAATCATTTAACCGAGATTTGAGAGCTTTTAAGAAAAATAGATAAAAAAGAGTATGAGGATGTATTTACAAAACTAAATAAAAACCTTGAAAAATCAACTGCAAAAATAGAAGAGCAAGCAGTTAAAAAATTGGAAACTGCAATAAAAAATAATCTTAACAATATCAGTAAAACTTTTTCAGCAGCTGCTGATAAATATAAAGAGTATGCGGAAGTCTTTGATGATCCCGATGTAATGGAAACTTTTGAAGAGATAAAAGAGCTTAAAAAATTTAGAAAAACATTTAAGTTTAAGTCAATACTATTTAGTTCTATTTTAACAGCTACTGTTACACTTATAGCTTCTTTATTGGGATGCACAAAGCTCTATAACTATAAATTAGAAGCTGCAAAAAATCAAATTTATAATAAAAATCAAAAGATTATGTCAGTTATGAAATATGCTAAAGATATACAAATTGCAGAAGATAAGAATGTTCGTCAACTTCAGTTTAAAAATAAAAAAATGAGTTTATTGCTTGAAAAAGATGGAACAATGGTTATAGAGTTTGATAAAAGAAAAAATGTGAATAATAGTAAAGGCAATTAAAACAAGGGTAAGAAAATGAAAGCATTAGATGATTTTTTAAAACAGGTTCAGCCGAAAAAAAGAAAATCTAAACTTATTAAATTTAGAGATGAGATTTTGAAACTGTTTGAAAATGACTACAC
>WFQD01000338.1 GCA_015487265.1 Sulfurimonas sp.
ACTCATCTGAATTCATCACCAACTGAATGCTGGAATCTCTAAACTCTCTCGTGTATTTACTATTTCTCATCTTGATTTTATCCTTACTCATACTGATATTTTATCTTAGAATGACTAAATATTCTAAGTATGAATTAGTGTAGCCACATCATTTTGCATTGTTTATGATGTTGATGATTAAGTGCTTAAACTCATTTTCTATACCATAAAGCATAAAATCTTCTTTGACATTTACAATAATCTCGATAGTATTTTTTATAAACTCATCCTGCGTTAAAAGCAAGACTTTTTCTATCATTTTTTTGGCACTAAATTCTTCAGCATCTGTTGCAGGACGGAAAAAAGTTCTAAATTCATTGAGTGTACTGACCATATGCTCTATTTGTATATTGATTTGTTTTTGAAAATCATGAATATATGGGGCATCGACAAGTTTGTCTTCAAAATCATACCCAAGCATCTCTACCTGCATACTCATAATACTAATAGGCTGCTTCCATTGATGGGCAACAGCATCCATCATTTCACCCATAGCCGCAAGCTTTGCTTGTTGCATGAGCATTTTTTCTTTTTCTTTTCTTTTGTGTATCTCTTGTGCTACTTTCTGTTCTAAATGATTTTTATGCTCATCCAGCTCTTCGTTGAGTTGCATCATTATAAATTGCTGTTTATCACTTTGCGAAATAATCTTTTCTAAACGCGCTGATTTTCTTTTATAATCTACAAGGAGTTTTTGCAAGTTATCTTTGAGTGAGATGTAATCATCTTCGAGAAAATTTTCTATAAATTCTATGGTTTTATCTTTAGGGCACCTATAAAAACCACTTAAAAGAAAGTATATTATCAAAATGTTTGAAGAGAACAGTGTATTGAATGTAGATGTCCCTAGTAAACGAGAAGGGGTTGCTAATAGATACAACGGTTACACTCCTGAGGAGATTGAAGAGAGTTATAAGGTAATATTTGTTCGTGGGGATGGGAATATAATACATTTTCTACACGGAACACTACAGCATTTACTCCAAACAAAATTAAATTTTCGAGAAATTACAAATAAATTTTATGAAGAACAAGCACTTAAAATTGTACAGACTGCTATAGAAGATGAATTAAGTAACTATGGGTCTTTTGAAAAAGATTATCGTCTAGGTATTGCAGGCTATTTAATGCGAAAACATTTTCAAGAGATACATGAGTTAATGGCAAGAGAGTTGATTAAAGCTATTTACGAAAATGATAAAAATGCTAATGATTTTTTGCTTTACTATAATGGTGATATTGTTTTAAGAAATAATGAGAAATATAAAATTCCAGCTATTATGACAGAAGATGGACGCCAATGGAATAATGCAAGTTTGATTGGTATTTGTAATTTGTGGATGCATGCAAAGCAAAAAAAGCAAAAGCTTGAACACCAGTTAAGTGACACTGAAGTGAAACTTCAACAATTAAAAGCGAAACTAGAAAATATTGAGCCCAAAATTCAAAAACAAGAAAAAATTATTATCAAAATAGAAAAACAATTAGAAGTGACAGAAAAACTATATCATGAACTGCAAAAAAAGCTTAATCATTTAAAGAAAGCAAGTTTAGATTCCGATGAGTATTTTGTGGTGCTGAATGAGTTTACATCCGTAGAAAAAGATGTGGAAGATTTGAAAAAAACAACAGCAGAAGCAACAAAAAAAATTTCAGAGATTAAGAAAATAAATAGAATAGCTTATACAGAATTTGATTTTTATACAGCTGAAAAAAAACAACTGCTGCATGATATAAAAGCACAAAATCTCAATATTGATTCTAAAAGTTCGCAAATAGACCCTATTCTGCGTTCCCTCTCTAAGGTTCTCATGCAAAGAACGAAAAAGATAAATTAATATCTTTTTAACACCATTTTCTGTAATATATCTTACAAATTTATAATGAGCGAGATAATATGAAAAAAATATTGATTTTAGGTGGTGGGTTTGCTGGTGTAGATGCTGCTATTCATCTACAAAAAATGAAATATGATGTAACTCTAGTGAGTGATAGAGAGTATTTTTACATCTATCCAACTTCGATTTGGGTACCGACACATGAGAGTGAATTTTCAGAAGTTTGTCTTGATTTGAGTGAACTCCAAAAAGCACATGGTTTTGATGTGCTTATAGATAAAGTAGCACAAATAAGTGCACAAGAAAATAGAGTGACACTAGAGAGTGGAAATGTTATCGCCGATTATGATTACCTCATACTTGCTATGGGTGCTTCAAAAATGAAACCAAAAGGAGTGGAAAATACACTCTCTATCTGTGGTGCACCAGAACAAGCACTTGGTATTCGTGATGCACTTGATAAGCTCGTCGCTCAAGGACATGGGAAAATTGCGATGGGCTTTGGAGGGAATCCTAAAGACACTTCAGCGGTTCGTGGTGGACCAGGATTTGAACTTCTTTTTAATGTGCATAATATGCTCAAGAAAAAAGGGATACGCGATAATTTTGAACTCACTTTTTTCGCTCCAATGCCAGAACCTGGAAAACGTATGGGTCCACAAGCTTTAAAAATGATGGATGTTATGTTTAACAAACTCGGCATTCACAAGCATTTTGGCAAAAAGATTACAGGCTTTAGCGAAAAGGGAACACATTTTGAAGATGGCTCAACACTTGAAGCGGACTTTACGATGTTTATTCCTGCAGGAGATGGGCATGATGTCATTAAAGCATCTGATTTACCAACAAACGCAGCAGGTTTTGTAAAAACGGATGATTACTCATGTGTGCTTAAGGAGGATGGCACCCCTTCTAATGTTTATGCCGTAGGTGATATTGCTTCCCTTGAGGGCTATGATTGGCGTGCAAAACAGGGACATATTGCAGAGGTTATGGCAAAAAATGTTGCCCATAACATAGATGCTCGTGAAAATGGTCGTAATGATTTTAAAGGGTATCATGGACACTTAAATATTTTATGTGTCATGGATAGCGGGGATGGTGCTGCGTTTGTCTATAGAGATGAAAAACGTGCATTTATGTTCCCTATGCCAGTCGTTGGGCATCTGCTTAAAAAAGGGTGGGGAAAATACTGCCGTTACTCAAAACTAGGAAAAATTCCTCGTATTCCAGGCATGTAAGAGTAAAAAGAATGCAAGAGTAAAAAAAGAGAAGTTTAGCTTTCTCTCTCTTTTTCCTTGCGTTTTTGTTTCATTTTCTGTTTTGCAAGGGCACGCATATCTTCCGTGGTGTCACTTTCATCCATTATTTCAACCCCTAAAATAGTCTCAACACAATCCTCAAGTGTTACAATGCCATCCGTTTGATCGTAGTTGTCTGTGACTAAAAACATATGCTCTTTTTTTGCAATGAACATATCAAGGGCTTTGCTTACAGGGATATTTTCATTAATAGAAAACATTTTCTTTTTAATAGAACCAAGTGTGAGTGAGTCATCTTTGAGGGCTTGCTCGAAGATTTTTTTTGTCATAACGATACCTGTGACATTCTCGATGGACTCACGAAAAAGAGGAATACGGGAAAATTTAAAAATAGCCTCCTGCGTTTTAATCACTTCTTTGATGGGCATATTTTCATCAAGGGCAAAAATAACAGAACGCGGTGTTAAAATTTCAGAGACTTTGATGTTGTCAAGGTTTAAAATATTCTCAATCACATCAGATTCCTGCTCGTCAATTACCCCTTCATCCTCACTTTGGAGCATACTCTCTAAAAGTTCTTCTTTTGTGAGGGAGTTTGCATCTTCTTTGCCTGCTGAAATTTTGTTTGTCACTGCAAGTGTTGTGAGGATGATAGGATAAGTAATCCATATAAACACACGAATAAACTGTGCAGAAATGGGTGCAAGGCTCTTCCAGTAAATGGCACCTATAGTTTTTGGAATAATTTCAGAGAGAAATAAAATAGCAAAAGTAAGGACAACAGAGACATAAACAACTGCATCATTCCCAAAAATAAGAGAAGCTTGTGCACCAACAGCAGCAGCTCCTAAAGTGTTTGCAATGGTGTTTAAAATGAGAATTCCTGCAATGGATTTGTTAATGTTCTCTTTATGGTGACGAAGGAGCGCTCCTACATTTGGTCGTTCTTTTTCAAGAACAGAAACATAGGACATATTTACAGAGAGTAAAACAGACTCCAAAACTGAACAGAGAAAAGAGACTCCTACAGAGAGTACAAAAAAGAGTATTAAAAGTTCCAAGTGTTACAAATTCCTTATAAAAGTATATATGTTGCTAGCCCTAAAAAGCTAAAAAAACCGACAATGTCAGTGACTGTGGTGAGTATTACCGTGCTTCCAATAGCGGGATCAACATCCATTTTCTTTAAAAAAAGTGGAATCGTTGCTCCAAAAAATCCTGCCATAAAGAGATTAATTACCATACTTAAAGCAATAACCACTCCAAGCATTTTAGTATGAAACCAAATAGCCGCAATGATACCTATAATAAAAGCAAAAACAAAACCATTTCCAAGTGAAATGAGTACCTCTTTTTTAATAATACGTAGTGCATCACCGCTTGAAATATCTCCAAGTGCGAGTTGGCGGACAACAACAGTGAGTGACTGTGTTCCTGCATTGCCACCCATAGAAGCGACGATAGGCATCAAAATTGCAAGTGCGACGATACTTTGGAGCGTCTCAGAAAAAATGCCAATCACAAGTGAAGCGGCAATAGCTGTAAAGAGGTTGAGTCCGAGCCAAGTTGCTCGTTTTCTTCCTGCGTTTAAAATTTCATCATCCTCTTCTGCTTCATCATCCACACCTGCAAGATTATACATCTGTTCTGTTGCATGTTCATTGATAATATCATAAATATCATCCGAGGTAATACGACCAAGTAAAACACCATAGGAGTTTGTAATGGCTAAAACAGAGAGGTCATACTCTTCAAAAGTATGGACAACTTCTTTAATATCTGCTATATCTGTTTGGCTGATGGGCTCAAAACTCTCTTCACTTGCATTGATGTTTTCAATGACAGTTTTTGAAAAATCAAAAATTAACAGGTCATCTAAACCTACAGCATATTGCAATTTTTGAGATTTATCGATGATAAAAAGATTTTGCACATTTTCAACTTCATTCTCTTTACGAAGACGGGCAAAACGTTTGATAACATCTTGGACTATTTCATCTTCATAGGCGGTGAAGAGTTCAAGTTGCATATAGGCACCAGCTTGATGCTCTTCATATTTTTGTAGTTGGGTGATTTCTTCTTGGTCATCTTCATGCAAACTTTCAAAAACTTCGGAAGCTTTTTCTTCATCAACTTCTTCAAGTTCTTGCATAAAATCAACTTGATCATCTGATTCGAGTTCACTCACAGCATGTGAGAGTTCATCGACACTTAAATGCTCTACAACATCATCGAAAAATCTATCGGGAAGTGCTAAGGCAACATCACCTATAAGGTCTTTAGGAACGAGTTTTACAGCATCTGCGAACTCCTCATCATTGATATTTTTGAGAATTTTAGCAATGTCAGAGGGGTGCATCTCACTTATATCGTGAGATTTGAGGTATTCTTGGAGTTGATTCATAGTTGCAATTATAGCAAAGTATTATTTATCATACTTGGTAAGATCGTTGTGACGAATAACACTACTTAAAATTTGTGTATATTTTTCACCAAGTTCTGAGTATTTGTCAAGTTTTTTGACAAGTAAATTGACATTGTCTGTTTTAAAACGCAGTTCTCGAAATGCCTGATAATCTTTGACTCGCCCAATGGTTTGGTAGTATTGTCGAATAGATTCATCTAAAGTGGCAAATTTTTTGAGCCAGATGGTGCGTTTTCCTTCGCGTTTGACACCTGCTGCAATACGCGGTTCATTGGGGTCTTTGCTCCACATCCCAAAAATATTATTGGCCTCTTTGAAAAATCGCGAAGTGCCCCAAGCACTCTCAATGGCAGCTTGGGCAATAACAATACTTTGAGGATGGGGTTTGAGAGCAAGGAGGAGTTGAGTGTCTGTTTTAACTCTATAAAGTTTTTTGAGATGGGCTATTTGGGCTGATTGTATGCCTGCTTCAAGCTCTTTTGTGATTTTTTGAAATTGTTCTTCTTGTTCTTGATGCACCTTTTGTATAGCAGGGACAACAAGAGCAAAAAATTTCTGTTTTTTCTTAGAGATATACCTCTTTTTGACTTGTACACTTTTTTCTTTTTTGACGACTTGTACAGTACTATTGTTGTCTTTTTTTTCTGTATGCACAGGGTTTTGAATGACTTCATAATTGGTATAAAGAACACCTGCAAAAATGAGGATCATTATAAATAAAGAGCGCATGGTGTTTTCCTAGTTAGCGAAGATTAAAAATATAGCTATTTTTATGTTTTTCTAAAGTATACGAGTAGTACCCATCAAGTTCTACAACAACTCTGTAGTAGCCTTTGTGATTACCTATTCTAATTTTCGTAAAGATAGTGTTATGTGTGAGTTTTTTTATAAAACTTCTCATCTCTAAATTTTCTCTCAAGTCAAAAACAATACGATGGGGACGTACCAATACAAAATCTCTTATGAGGGGTGCTTGTGTGACTACCTTGAGTCTTTTTCCACTTTGGTAAAAGGCTATAAAAGGGAGTTTGTAAATGGCTTGAAAATTTTTTTGTTTTTGAGCCGTTTTGATGCTGGTATGTTGGGACTCTTTTTTTATAGGTGTGTAAGTTTGCGAGATGAAAATTGGGAGATGCCAATCGATGCTATTGTCAAGTTGGAGTCTTTTGGTCACTTGTGAGCCATCAAGATTTTTATAGCGTATACTTACACTTTCAATTGTTCTTGCTGTTGAAGGAAGAGAAATTGAAGCTCGTTGGAGTGGTGCTTTAAGTATTTGTTGATTCGAGGTAATGGGCATACTTGCTTCATCTGCATTAAAAAAAGGATTTTCTCTTGCCTCTAAGGCACAATAGAGAAAAAGAAGAAGTAGAACTTTTATCACTATTGCCTCCTATTGTGCAGATATTTCTTTAATTTCAAAATACTGCCTTTGTAAGGCTGCATTTTCTTTTTTTAACTCTTTTGTTTGCGTTTTGAGGTAGCTTTCATACTCTTGTAAGCCAATAAGTACTTCCATAGAATTGGCACCATATAAAATGACACCAAGGTAAACACCAAGCCCAATGACAATAAAAAAGAGTAAAAAAAACTTATTGAGTGAAAGACCCAAATAGTGTTGTGTAACACTCTGTTTTGTTTCTATCTCTTCAAAAAGTTCTTTATTTGGCATACTGAGTGCTTAATTAGAAAAGGGAAGCACCTAAATACTCACCATAAACAACTTCATTTTCTATCTCTAAAAGACGATTATATTTTGCAGTTCTCTCACCACGAGCTGTTGAACCTGTCTTGATTTGTCCACAGTTTAATGCAACTGCAAAATCAGCAATGAAAGCATCTTCACTCTCACCTGAACGGTGACTCATTACACAGTTATAGCCATTTCTTTGTGCTAAACGCACAGTAAGCATGGTTTCACTGATTGAACCAATTTGATTTGGTTTAATGAGAATTGCATTTGCAATTCCTTTGTTAATACCTTCGTTTAAGATGTTTGCATTGGTGACAAAAAGGTCATCTCCAACAATTTGGATTTTATCACCCAATTTCTCAGTCATGAGTTTAAAACCATCCCAATCATCTTCACTTAAACCATCTTCTATAGAAACAATAGGATATTTTGCACATAAATCTTCGTAGTAAGCGACAAGTTCTTCACTCGTTACCGTACGGTTTTCAGACTCTAGTCTATAGCCTCCATCTGTAACAATTTCACTCGCTGCAACATCTAAAGCAATGGCAATTTCTTCACCTGCTTTGTAACCCGCTTTTTCGATTGCTTCCATAATCACTTGAATAGGCTCTTCATTTGAGCTTAAATCTGGAGCAAAACCACCTTCATCACCGAGTGCAGTAGAGTGACCTTTTGCTTTTAAAATCGCTTTTAAGTTGTGATACACTTCAGAAGAAGCACGCAAAGATGTTTCGAAATCTTCAAAACCAACAGGCATAATCATGTATTCTTGAAAATCAACACTGTTGTCTGCATGGCTTCCACCATTGATGATGTTGAGCATAGGTGTTGGCATAACCATTGCATTTGCACCACCCAAGTAACGATACAGAGGCATACCAAGAGATTTTGCAGCAGCACGTGCTACAGCCATAGAAACGCCCAGTACAGCATTTGCTCCTAAGTTTCCATAGTTCTGTGTTCCATCAAGCTCTTTCATAATGGCATCAACCATCGCTTGATTAAAAGGAGATTGACCAATGAGGGCATCATTGATTTCATTGTTTACATGTGAAACTGCTTGTAAAACACCTTTTCCCATATAACGCTCATCACCATCACGAAGTTCAAGGGCTTCGCGTTTTCCAGTACTCGCTCCAGAAGGTACAACTGCACTTTCTACTGTGCCATCACTCAATTCTACGGTTGCTTTTACAGTAGGATTCCCACGGGAATCCATGACTTCAATTGCACTTACACTGTCTATAAACATTTACTTGCCTTTTTTATATTATTAGTGCAAGTATTTTATCTAAAAGAAACTAAAACATTAATTATATGTTTTGATTATCCATCAGACTCGTCAATTTCTGTGCTATCCATCACCATAACACTACTCATTCCCATGGCAACTTTTATTTTTTCTTCTATCTCTTTGGCAAGTTCTGGCTCGTCTTTAAATTTTTGTTTAACATTTTCGCGACCTTGACCGAGCTTTGTATCTTCATAACTAAACCAAGCTCCTGCTTTATCAACAATATCAAGTTTGACACCATAATCTACAAGTTCTCCCTCTTTAGAGATACCTTCTCCAAACATAATGTCAAATTCTGCTTGACGAAATGGGGGAGCGACCTTATTTTTGATGACTTTGGCTTTGACTCGGTTGCCTATTTGACTCTCTCCTTGTTTGAGTGAAGCAATACGGCGCACATCAATACGAACAGAAGCATAAAATTTGAGAGCATTTCCTCCTGTTGTTGTCTCAGGAGAGCCATAGCCCATCATACCAATTTTCATACGAATTTGGTTGATGAAAATAACAGTACAGTTCATTTTCGAAAGCACTCCTGTGAGTTTACGCAGTGCTTTTGACATGAGACGTGCTTGTACCCCAACATTCTGATCAGACATTTCACCCTCTATTTCTGATTTTGGTGTCAAGGCAGCGACAGAATCGACAACGATTAAGTCTACCGCACCACTTCGAGCAATAGTCTCTACTATATCAAGTGCTTGCTCGCCGTAATCAGGTTGAGAAACAAGAAGATTTTCAACATCCACTCCAAGGTTTTTCGCATAGACAACATCCAAAGCATGTTCGGCATCTATAAAAGCACAAACACCTCCATTTTTTTGACTCTCTGCTGTAATTTGTAAGGCAAGTGTTGTTTTTCCGGAAGATTCTGGACCATAGATTTCTACGACACGGCCTTCGGGTATACCACCAATGCCAAGTGCTAAATCAAGTCCGAGAGAACCTGTACTAATTGATTGAATAGGTTCTATGGTTTTGTCACCTAAACGCATGAGTGCCCCTTTACCAAAGGCTTTATCAATCTGCTTCATCGCTAGGTCTAATGATTTTTGTTTATTTGCATCCATCTTGGGCTCACTTTATTTGATTTGAGAAATTATACATACTTTTTTGATTACTTTTGCAAAAAATGTCATTTTGTCATATTTTTGAGAAAATTTTCAAATTCTGATGCAGGAAGTGGCTTTGCATAAAAATATCCTTGGATGGCTTTACAACCATGTGTAAGCATAAAATCTTTTTGCTGGCTTGTCTCTACCCCTTCTGCAATAATTTTGAGTTTGAGACTTTTTGCTAAGGCAATGACTGCTTGGATGATGGCCACATCCTCCTCATCATCGGGTAAATCACGAACAAATGATTGGTCTATTTTGAGTTTGTGTATTGGCAGTTTTTTGAGGTAAGAGAGTGAAGAGTAGCCCGTACCAAAATCATCAATGGCGAGTTTTATTCCCATCTCCTTAAGCTGTTTTAGTATGGCAATACTCTCTTTAGGATTGCCCCTCTGTTACTTCAAGTTCTAAGTGTGAAGGGTGGCAATGAGTTTGCTGCAGCAGTGTCTCAAAAAAAGGAATAAAATCGACTGATTTGAGTTGTTGCATCGTCAAGTTCATTGAGAGAGTTCCTGTAAATAGACCTTGTGTATGCCAGAGAGCCACTTGCGTCATTGCTGTTTTCATAACATATCTGTCAATTTCGACAATGAGTCCTGTAGATTCAGCAACAGGGAGAAATTTTGCAGGAGAAATAATACCGAGTTGAGGATGCTCCCACCGTACAAGGGCTTCTGCTCCTAAAACACTTTCATCTTCTGCATTGACTTGTGCTTGGTAAAAGACAACAAGTTCTTCATTTTTAACGGCTTCGCGAAGGTTTGTTTCCATAATGATATGCTCAAACGCATGTTCGGTCATCTCTATAGAGTAAAATTGAAAATTGTTTCTTCCCTCAGCTTTTGCCTTATACATAGCCGAATCAGCATATTTGAGTAAGTTGTTGCAATCATCACTATCTTCTGGAAAAAGACTAATGCCGATACTGCTTGAGACATAGAGTGGGTGGTGGTCAATAAAAATGGGTTTTGCAATATTTTCAATAATCTTTTCAGCAATAGCAATGACATCAAGTTTGTTGTTTAAATCATCAATCACAATAGCAAACTCATCCCCTCCTAATCGGGCAATAGTGTCTACATTGCGAATACTTTCTTGCAAAATTTTTGTGACTTGCAAAAGAACTGTGTCACCTGTTTCATGACCCAAAGAATCATTAATCTCTTTAAAGTGGTCTAAATCAAGGTAGAGGAGGGCAAGTCTGTTTTTTTTCCGTTTGGCTTTTTGGATACCTTGCTTGAGTCTGTCAAAAAGTAAAACTCTGTTTGCTAAACCGGTGAGGGCATCATGGTGGGCTTGAAAGTGAAGTTTTTTATGTTCTTTGAGTAAATCTTCATGAGCAGTCCGCTCTTTCGTGATGTCAATATGGGTTCCAATCATACGTAAAACTATGCCGTCTTGCGAAAATGTTTGCTGTGCTTTACCTAAAATCCAAAGGTAGTGTCCGTTTTTATGCCGCAATCGGTGTACCGTTTCAAAATATTTTTCTCGTCTTTTTTTGGAGCGTGCTAAAGCTTTGAGTACCCCTCGTAAATCTTCTTTGTGCACACGACTTTTCCAAGTTTCATAGCTACTTTCAAGTGCATCTTCTGCATATCCAAGCATCTCTTTTCAACTGGGGGAGATGTAAAAAGAGTTGTCTTCAAAATTCCAATCTAAAACAGAAGTACCACTCCCTTGCAGGGCAAGTTCTGTTCTTTCTCTGAGAATATTGTTTTTTTTCTCAATTTTTTTGAGTTCTTGGAAATGCTGTTTTATCGTCTCTTTGTCTATAAGGTTTTGTAAAAATGTTTGTGAATATTTTCGTAAAAATAAAAGATAATAAATAAGCCCCAAAAATGTACTAATAATAGTTATCAAATGTGTAAAACTTGTTTGTAAAGACATCCATAATATTGAGAGACCAAGCAGAGGAATTAGGAAACTGAGAAAAACTTGTGGGAGCATTCCAATGCTTAAAAGCCCTGCTGAGAGTAGCCCAACATTAATGCCGTAAATGATGTAGTAATTTTCTACTGGAGCATTATGCATAACAAAAAATATGCTTCCCCATAAAATCCCCATCATAAATACATTTGCCATAAAAGCATAGGTCCAAAAATTTAAAGTTTTTGATGTATAGATTTTATGCTTTATTTGAGAAAATTTATAAAAAAGAAAGAGCCTTGAAAGTAATGTAAAAACATAGAGAGTTAAACCAATATAGAGGGTAGGAGTGGCAATATAGGTGTGTATTAATAAATAT
>WFQD01000339.1 GCA_015487265.1 Sulfurimonas sp.
GGTTTTTATAAATCTGTCACTTCTAAATATATAGAGAAATGTGACAATATTGTTCAGCTGAGAATTTTTGGTGCCTATGGAGAGTATGAAAATTACCGCTACAAATTTATCTCAAATGCTATAGTGAAAAACATTTTACAATTACCTATAGTTATTAATAAAAATGTTTATTTCGATTATATTTATGTAGATGATCTGATTAAAATGATTGATTGGTTTATGCATAATGAGTCCAAAGAAAATATATACAACGTGACAACAGGTAAAAAGATAGATTTGATTACGTTAGCAAATCATGTTAACGAAGTAAGTGATTTCAGATCAGAGATAAAAGTTCTTAACGATGGACTCAACAACGAATATACATCTGATAATACAAGACTCTTAAACGAAATAGGCAATTTTAACTTTACATCTCATCAAGATGCAATCAGGAAGATGAGAGAGTATTTTAAAAAGAATTTAGGAAAGCTTGATACGCAAACGGTAAGAAATGACCCTTATTTAAAGAAAATTGACCATATGTGGAAAGGAAAATAAACTATGACAAAACAGGAAGAATTAAAAAAAGAGATTTTAGAGAAAACAAAAGAGTATTATGAACTTGTTCACAAGCCTCAACAAACAAAAAAATTTGTTAAAGGTAAAAGCAGAGTAAATTATGCCGGTCGTGTATTTGATGAAAAAGAGATGGAGTATTTGGTAGATAGTTCGTTGGATTTTTGGCTTACTTATGGAGAATATTCTAAGAAATTCGAAAAGGAATTAGCTGAATTTTTAGGAGTAAGATGGGCTTTTTTGGTAAATTCAGGAAGCTCTGCGAATCTTCTTGCTTTTTATACACTTACATCCCCTTTGTTAAAAGATAGACAAGTTAAACGTGGTGATGAAGTTATTACTGTTGCGGCAGGATTTCCAACTACTGTAGCTCCTATTGTTCAGTATGGTGCTGTTCCCGTTTTTGTAGATATGGAATTGACGTACTTTAACATTGATGTTACACAATTAGAAAAAGCATTAAGTGTAAAAACAAAAGCTGTTATGATAGCCCATACACTTGGCAATCCATTTAATATTAAAGCTGTCAAAGAGTTTTGTGATAAACACAATCTTTGGTTGATAGAAGATAACTGTGATGCACTAGGTTCTACTTATGACGGTAAACCAACAGGAACTTGGGGGGACATAGGAACATCTAGTTTTTATCCTCCACATCATATGACTATGGGTGAAGGTGGTGCTACATATACAGATAATCCACTGCTTAAGAAGATAATGCTTAGTATGAGAGACTGGGGAAGAGACTGTTGGTGTGAAAGTGGTGTAGATAATACATGCGGTGCTAGATTTAGCCAAAGTTTTGGGAGTTTGCCAAAAGGCTATGATCATAAATATGTTTACTCACACTTTGGATTTAATCTTAAAGTCTCAGATATGCAAGCAGCGGTAGGCGTTGCACAACTTGAGAAATTTCCTACATTTGTTGAAATTCGAAAGAAGAACTTTAAACGACTTTACGAGGGACTTAAAGATATAAATGAATTAGACTTAGTGGAAACACAGCCACATTCAGATCCGAGTTGGTTTGGATTTTTGATGACTTTAAATGATAAAGCTACTTTTACAAGAAATGAGATATCAGAATTTTTAGAAAAAAATAACATACAAACAAGAAATCTTTTTGCTGGGAACATGTTAAGACATCCTATGTTTGATTCACTTGAACAAGGTAAAGATTACAGAGTTATAGGTGAGTTGTTAAATACAGATAAAATTATGAATGATAGCTTCTGGATTGGATTATATCCTGGTATGGGTGATGATGCAATTGATTATATGGTTGAAAAAATTCGAGAGTTTATAGTAAAATAGATGAAAATTTTATATGTAGATTTACAGTATGATTATGGGATAAAAGAGCGTGGTAGAAATATCATTGGCTTGGATGGTTTTAAAAAATCGTTTGAAGAACTTGGTCATGATGTAGTTATGTTTCATTATGATGAGTATCTTAATGATACTAGGCTCTTGCAAATTAAATTAAAAGAGTTTGCTGATTTAGAAAATCCAAGTTTGATATTTTTTTCACTTTTTCAAGATCAGTTTGAAATATCCACTCTTGAATATTTAAAATCAAAATATACAACAATCAACTGGTTTGGCGATGACCAGTGGAGATTTGATAACTTTACTTGTAAATATGCAAATCATTTTACATAC